>JAYQWJ020000051.1:0-3058 GCA_035829175.2 Candidatus Albibeggiatoa psychrophila | reverse complement strand
GCCGCCAAACGCATCTGCTCATCGGCAGATTTTTTAGGATTGCCATTAACTGCAATTGTTGTGACGTCGGTTTTATCTTTTAAGATGTTATCAACCAGAAGGGTGAGAACGTTTTTCGGTCCGAACTCAACAAAGATTCGGCCACCTTCAAGGTACAGATTGTTGATCTCTTCAGCAAAATATACAGACTCTAAGGTATGACTTTTGAGACACTTTTTGATGTCCGCACCGCTGTTGGAATGTGCTTTTCCCGTACCGTTTGCAAAAACCGGAATTTTAGGTGCATTGAATTTCGCACTGTTAATTGCTTTGGCAAACGGCTTTTGTGCATGACCCACGAGTGGTGTGTGGAAGGCAGCAGATACAGGTAAAGGGATGACTTTGTAAACTTTAGCTTTGAGTTCAATAAAGGCAATCTCAATTTGGCTGGTTACCCCGGCAACAACCACTTGATTGTTTGAGTTGTAGTTGGCAATTGAAAAATCTTTAATGTGTTTGATATTTTCGGCCACTTTAGCGGCTTCACCGAGGACGGCAATCATGGTGCCCGCATCAAAATCTTTATCATCGGGTGCCGCCATCGCCTGCCCACGGCGACGGGCCAACATCATGTAATCGCTGTCGCTCAGGACGTCGGCTGCCCACAATGCAGTCAATTCACCGAAACTGTGTCCTGCAGTAAAGTCAGCAACAAAGCCTGCTTGTTTAAACGCCTTAAATAATGCCACACTGAACGTCCCGATCGCAGGCTGTGCATGTTGGGTCAGACGTAAATTGACATCTTGGGCGGCGCGATCTTCGGTAGTGAAAACAGGGATCGGATAGGTGGTGCTAGAGAGTTGCGCGCAACCTGCAGTGGTGAATTCACTGTCCATTTGCGCGATTGTTTCTAATATTGATGGGAAATTACAGGCTAAATCACGACCCATATTAACGTATTGGGAACCTTGACCAGGAAACAGGGCAACCACTTTGCCTCTACTATCAAGACCTGAGGCACGGTAAAAGATACCTGTTGGCGTTGACCATTCGGTCTTGCCTGCTTGAGCGGCGAGTTGCCGCAGGGCTTGTTTGATCATCGCTATGGCATCACCGGCATTTTTTGCGATAAAACCACAACGTACGAGGTGAACCTCAGGTGTTTTCAGCCTACACTCAGTAACCAGTGCATTAAAGACAAATGGTTGCTTTTCAATATCTACGTCATATTTATCAAGCCAATCGGTAAGCCGTTGAACCAACGACGCTTCATCGCCTGCACTGATTATGATAGTCTCTGCAACCACATTCAAGCGGTACGGTGTTTTTTGTGCTGCACTGTATTCTTCCAGTACGAAATGAAAATTGGTACCGCCGAAACCAAATGCGCTCACACCCCCGCGACGCTTAATACCATCTTCGCGAGGCATCCACGGACGTGTCTCGTTGTTGATATACAGAGGTGTGTTTTCAATTTCAAGATTGCTACTTGGTTTGTCAACATTAATGGTTGCCGGTAATACTTTATGGTGCAAGGCAAGCGCCAACTTAATCATACCCGCAGTACCAGCCGCCGATTTAGTATGACCAATTTGCGATTTAACTGAGCCTAATGCGATATGTTGTTTTTGTGTATTGTCATTACTAAAGTATTTACTTAAGCCACTAAATTCTGCGGCATCACCGGCGATAGTGCCAGTACCATGTGCTTCTATTAGACCACATGTCTGAGGATCAAAACCTGCATCTGCATAAGCTCGTTTCAGTGCTTTGACCTGACCGTCGGGGCGTGGCGCATAAATTGATTTAAAACGACCGTCGGAAGAGGTGCCGACTCCTTTCACTACAGCGTAAATTCTGTCACCATCACGTTCTGCATCTTCTAAACGCTTGAACGCCACCATGCCAACACCTTCGCCGATCATCATACCACGGGAGTCTTGGTCAAATGGACGGATATCATCACTGTCAGTGAACGCCGGTGTTTTTGCAAATGACAGGTACATAAACGGTGAGTTATCACAGCAGACGCCACCCGAAATCATCACCTCAGAGCGATGTTCAAGAAGGTCAGAAATCGCCAATTTCATAGCAGCCAACGAGCCTGCACAGGCGGCATCAACGACACAGTTCATGCCGCCAAAATCGAATCGGTTGGCGATACGTCCGGTAATAACATTTCCAAGCATGCCGGGAAATGAGTTCTCTTCCCAGCCAATATAGGCTTTTTTGAATTTGCCGATGATGATTTGCCGATCCTCATCATCAATACCGGAAGCTTTGAGTACTTTGTCTAAGACCGGTGCCTGCAGGCGGGATGTCAGCGCGGTGATCTGTTTTTGCCCACCACCAACCCCTAAAGTGATACCAACTTTATCGCGATCATAGCTTGAGCCTTCACCAATACCCGCATCGTTTAAAACATCACGTGCCACAACAAGGGACATTAATTGTGCAATATCAGTCAGTTCAAGAATATTTGGTGGTAAACCGAATTCCATCGGATCAAAATCAATCTCAGGCAGGAAACCACCACGCTTGCAGTAGGTCTTATCTGCTGCTTGTTTATCAGCTGAGTAATAATCATCAATTGCCCATCGATCTTCCGGTATATCTTTGATGGTGTTCACAGATTGAACAATTGTATCCCAGAATTGGCCTAAGTTTTTAGTGTCTGCAAAGACAGATGCCATGCCTATAATTGCTATCGGGCATTCTTGTAAACGTGAATTTATTTGCTTATCATCAACTGTTGTTGATGATGTTGGGCTCTTTCTGGTCATTGTTATTACTCCGGTTTTGATTCTGGTGCATTTTCGTCGTCGCTCTGTTGTTCAATGTTTTCAGCCAATAGACGAAAACGACTTAAAAATTCATTATAATTAGCCGCCAGAAGGCGGCGTATGTGAAAGGGGGCTTTAGTCAACACGTGATTCATATAACGGGTTGCTGCGGCAATATCATCATCGTCGTACAAGTCTATATAGACCCAGCTACTGTTGGGGTCGTTTGCCAGCAACAATCGATGTTTTTCATCGGGCAAGGTGGTTACTTTAACTTGAACGATTTCTCTTTCATT
>JAYQWJ020000050.1:0-3666 GCA_035829175.2 Candidatus Albibeggiatoa psychrophila | reverse complement strand
TCATTTATCAGCGGACTGTTTTTTGCGCAAACTTATTACAAAACCCGCTCGGCATTATTGGTGACAATTGAACATATTTTGTATGGTAACTTTTTGTTTACAATTGGTTTAGGTTGGTTTTTTTATCATGGAAATCAATTGGGATAAATTAGATTTGGTCAGAAGTTCTGTTATCTTGGATGTATTGAATGGGATGAAACAACAAATGGAGTAGGGCAAACTTTTTGGCATTTAAAAACCTTACGCTGTAGATAATTATCCTTATCTAGCTTAGAATTATTGACAACACAGTTCGACTTTTAAGGAAAGCTCATGATTAGAATCTTTATTGGGTTTGACCCGCTTGAAACCGTCGCTTTTCACACTTTAGCGCATAGTATTTTAGCTCGTTCAACAATGCCTGTCTCTATTATTCCATTGAATTTGAAAAATTTGGGGAGTTTGATGACCCGCGAGCGTAATCCGTTACAATCGACAGAGTTTTCATTTTCTCGATTTCTCACGCCTTATTTATCCAATTATGAAGGCTGGTCTATTTTTATGGACTGCGATATGTTGGTGTTAGATGACATCGTTAACTTGTGGAATTTGCGTAATAATCATTATGCTGTTCAAGTTGTTAAACATAATCATGTCCCGAAAGAAGAAATCAAATTTCTCAATGCAAAGCAAACTAAGTATGAGAAGAAAAATTGGTCTAGCGTGATTTTATTTAACAATGAACGCTGTAAAGCTTTGACTCAAGATTATGTCAATACGGCAAGCGGTTTAGCATTACATCAATTTAAATGGTTGGAAAATGATGATTTAATTGGCGAAATCCCATCAAAATGGAATCATTTAGTTGGTTATGATGAGCCACGCCCAGATGCGTCATTAGTGCATTATACGATTGGCGGACCTTATTTTAATCAATGGATAGATTGTGAATATGCGAAAGAATGGGTTGATGAGCGTGAGGCAATGTCATTTGCGCAACAGGTTGAAATGGAAGGTTATTCAACGGGTGCTCAAAAAACCAAAAAACTTGATATTGATGTCAAAATTAATCTGACTTGAAATTTTAAGTAGTTTAAATGAGGTTATCGGAAAGCATTTTTTATGTGTTTGATGATAGCCTTTTTAGTGTTTTTGACCCTAAGTTATCGAAAAAAACAATTTTTTACTTCACATTTATAATTATTTTGGTATAATCGGCTTCTTTAAAGATTTTAGGCCGAGGTGGCGAAATTGGTAGACGCACCAGACTCAAAATCTGGCGATGGCAACATCGTGTCGGTTCGAGTCCGACTCTCGGCACCAAACCTTCCTGAATTGCACTCCTTCAGTTGCTAGTGATTTATCGAGCTTCCGCTGGAAAATGAAAAATTTGCTTTTATGCCGATTTTCCATAAAAAAACCAAACAAAATGTGATAAAGTATAAACGTTACTAGTTGCTCTACAATGCGAAGTCTGCTTGTGAGCTGCATTCAGTTATACTAGGCCTCCCTGTCCTAATAACATCATTGAGATAATGGGTCAGAATACACTATGTTTATTGAATATACCTTTACCATGGATGATGGGAAGGGGCTGCACTATCGAGTCGAATTTGATAGACCGCGTGACAAGATATTAGATAAAGCGCAGTACCCAGACTGGACGAAATTAGATTTTCATCAATGCCCCAATTGTCCATTAAAAATAGAAGAGTACTCGCATTGTCCTGTTGCGATAGACGCACATGAGATTTTATTAGGTTTTGCCGAAATTCTTTCATGTAAAGAAGTTGATATTTCAGTCAAAACGCCTGAACGTGAATATTTTAAACGTACAGATGCACAAACTGGTTTACGTGCCTTAATTGGTTTCGTAATGGCAAGTAGTGCTTGTCCTGTTTTATCACCTATGCGAGGCATGGCTTATTATCATTTGCCTTTTGCTTCACTAGATGAAACGGTATTTAGAATCACGTCTTCTTATTTGTTGCAGCAGTATTTTGTCTATAAGAAATCGGGGGAGTTTGATTTTGAATTTGCAGGCTTGAGAGAATATTTCAAAGAAATGCAAACCTTGAATTTTCACTTTTTAGAACGAATTCGAGCGGCATCTGAGGCTGATTCTAACTTAAACGTGTTGGCAACACTGTTTACAATTTCTTCAATGCTTTCACTTTCTTTAGATCGGCATTTGAAAGAAATTCAACACTTATTTGATAATCCTGAATAAGCTGCGTTCTAAACCACGTAAACTCATAAAGAACAGCTCTGCAACAGGACGTTGTTTAATAGAAGTGTAAGGATAGCTAATATAAACTGTCTTCACTTCGGCGATACACGCAGCTAATACTCCCGTCAGAAGGCGATCATCTACTAGCATTATTTCAGTGGGTGATTTGCCTGTCAATGTGATGATTTGTTCAAGTCCATCAGGATAAGGCTTTTTCTTCACCGCAATAATAAATCGAATTTCTGCATGGTTTTGCTTAAAATAGGCAATGCGTTGTGATGTCGGTTTATTTGACAAAATGAAAATATTATTTCCCCCAAATACCTGCACACATTGTTGCAACCATCCATCTAGTTCTTGTAACGGTTGTAAGTCTCCATGTGGTGCGAGTACGCCATCAAAATCTAATACCAGAATCTTAATACCTAATTGCTTTAACTGTTGAGGGTTAATTTGCGCGGTTTGATAATAAGCGGGCGTTGCTTGGAAAACATTGGATATAGCATGGCGATAGGTTCGCAACATGGATATTGTATAAATAATGCGTTTTATCATAAATCGTTTATCTTAAATGATGAGGAGTGCAAGATTTATCTTGCTCGTACAAACTTACACTCCTGCCTATGAGCTTAATTTTGGGACATCTTAAGTTGTAAAAAGTACTTAAACCATTGTTATTATAAAATCGCCTTAATTTTTTCTTTTATCATCAAAATCAGCCACTTTTGACATTTTAACTTGGCGCATTAATGCCGAACGCTGACGACGTAAATTTGTTTGCTCCGGTGCTTTCTCAATGGCTTGATTTAACAACGTTAAACCATCATACCAAATACCATTTTGCAAATAGGATAGATAGGCTTCTTTATCATTGACCTTCAATTGGCGAGCTAACTCACTGTCAGGTTTAATATATTTGATTGTGCCGCTGGCAATTAAATCACCTGTGCGTTCTAACGGATCAGGTACAATGGCGACAAACCACTCATATTCCACACCTTCTTCTAAACTTAAATCAAAATCAGCCAAATTTACTGAATGAAAGCCTTGTTCACGCGCATCTTTACCTTCTGGCAATCCTAGGGTTAATTCTAAAACAGGATCAGACGCATGAATTTTATTAATTGCAAATTCTATCTCACCATTCCATCCCGAGGACAAATACCAATAAATGGAAGGTTGTGCTGTTGCAGTTAAGCCTGTGTGTGGCGGTACGATTGGCGCGATTAATTTTGGAAATGGCAAATAACCACCTAAATCAACGGCATGGTCGTCATGGGCTTGTTGTGCTTTGATAGGTGTTGCTAATAATTTTTGTCCAATATCACGAGTCATGCCTTTGGATACGCTACGTGCCACACTGCGTGACATACCTTTGATTTCCGAATAATGTTTGTTTGAGGCTTCAAGTGATGAAGGTACGTCTTCGACAACTCCGCGAGAAACGCCCCGTGAAA
>JAYQWJ020000049.1:0-5592 GCA_035829175.2 Candidatus Albibeggiatoa psychrophila | reverse complement strand
ATCCCTTAAAGTTTTTAAATGAGGAAACTTATGATGTTCTACCGTTATAAATTATTTTTTTTACCTTTGCTTATAACAGCAATCTTATCAGGTTGTATTCCTACCAAAAATACGGAACAAAATCTAGTTCGCCCAACTTCAGTTCATAGCGATGTAGATATAGTTCAAGTTAATCGTGATTTAAGAGATGTCAATGATGAACTTGATAAATTTTGGCGTAATGCTGAGCGATATATGGAACAAGATTGCACCTCTAAACGTAATAGCAAGGGACTGTCATATAAAACCAAATCAAAACAACTCTGTGCAAAGTTAGAAGGTTTGAATGCACGCAAGGCTAAGTTAATTGCTCAACGAGATGGCTATGAACAATATCAGGGCAACTTAGAAGCTTTTAATCATCAACGTAATAAAGTATCTAAACAAGCTGTTTTTGACAAAGATCAAACTAAAACCAGAGCTACAGGAGCTGCGGCTGGAGCTCTTACAGGCGGGATTATTGGAAATATCATTGGAAATGATAGTATTGGCACTGGTATTGGTGTACTTGTAGGAGGAGTCATTGGAGCTCTTTTTGGTGATGTCATAGCGGGTAAAAAAGAACAGCAATTCTTAACTGAGCAGCAAATAGATGATGCCAGATTTAAAACCCAGAAACTTGTCACTGAATTGAAAGAAGCTAACACTTATCTGCTTAATGATATTCATTATTATGAAAAGAAAGTAGTAGAGTTAGAAGAGAAAAAGCGCAAAGGAAAACTTCGATTATCTGAGTTGAAAGATTATAGTCGTAGTTTGAAACAGGCTCAAGATGATACTCAAGTAGCTCTTAAGAAAGTAAGCCAAGAGTTAAAATTACAAAAAGCAGCATATCAGTCTCAAGTCAAGCAATCCAATCAATCTCTAAACCTTGTTAATTGGCAAGCTGAAGTTAATGGTTTAGAAAAAGAAAAACGTATACTCAGTGAGAATGTTAACTCACTATTGGCAATTAATGCCTCAATTTAATTTGAAACGAGAAGACTACTTATGCACAAATTATTTTTATTGGTATTTTTCCTTAGCTTGACGACGGGGTGTGCAACAACATGTGATCCAACTCAAGGTGGTTTGCTGGGTGGATTTAAGCTTGCTACTACAGATTGTGGCAAAGAACGTCTTAATTCTAAAAATCAAGAACTTGAAACGGTGAAAAGCGAAAACCAATCACTGGTAGCTCAAAATGCAGCCCTTGGTGCTAAAAAATTAATTACTCGACAAAGTGCGTTGGATTTAGAAATAGAAGTTGAGCAACTAGATAGAAATGCAAAAAATTTAGAGGCTAAAATTGATGACTACAAAGCAGCAACAATAAAAGCAAGAAATCAAAAAGCTTTCATTCAGAGAAAAGTTAAGAGTTTAAAGGGAAAAATTTCCAAAACTAAACGACAATTATCGTCTCAATCGCTTACTAAACAACAATATCAGCAGAAAATCCAAGGTTTAAATGCTGAAATTGATGAACTCTGGAAAGTGTATAACGCTTTGCAATAACCAAAAAGCCCAAGTAGGATTAGCATCAAGCTTTTCCTACTATACTTTAGTCCTAATAAAAAGTTGAGCCATATGAAGTTTCCTATGCTTACAATTCTTATCATGTTTATTACCAGTATCAGTCTGTCTTCATGTGCAATGCAACAAGATATTAATATGAAAGCTGATAATCCCAATAATAATTCAGCATCCCAAATTGCTTGTGAACAAAAACCTGAATTATGTCAGCCTGCAACACAACAAACAGCTTCTAACCAATCAAAAAATAATCATGATGTAATTATTTCAGAACAACTACTAAAAGAAGCTCAGCGCATTTTACAATTATTACGGCATAATAAGCAGCCTTACTATCATGGAAATTTAACTGGCAGATATGATGATCAAACAAGAGCCGCATTAATAGATTTTCAGCATGATTCAGGTATAAGTCAAGAGAATGGTCAATTAAGTGAAGAAACCATTGATAAATTAAAAATTGCAGAAAGTGATATGAATTTATCTTCTGACCAACCTACAACACCTATTCCATCTCAAAATACTAATACCACCATACCAAATTTTAAAGATGTAAGTAATTTATCAAACGATGAACTTTATGAATTAACAGCTTACCTTAAAGAATTGGGTTATTATATTGGGAATATAGCCGACGCAATAGTAAAGAAACCAGAAATTGAGCAAGAATTAGCTAATTTTCAAAAAATATTTAATAAATCTACTCCTATGATTATTACAGATGAAACATGGAATAGATTAAGAAGAATAGAATTAAGCAGTAAAGTTCAATCAGAATTTGTCAATGCAGCTAAAGGCACAAAACAAATTACTAATAATACTGTTATCTCTGTACCCGCGACCAAACCTACACAAATCACCAATACAACACAACCCATAAAAATAGTAAAAAATAACCAGCAAACGAGTGCTATCTCACAACCTAAAAAAACAAACAATAAGCAGCCTACTGTACAAAAAAGCACACCTCAGCCCGCTTTACCTCCATTGCCAACATTTCAATTAGTAGCAAAACAAAATGTATTCGCAATTGAAAATGTTAAATGCAAAAACAAAAATGCAGCTTGGATTACGTTTTATGAAGGAGAAGTGCAAAATATTGAGAATAATCAAATCCAAGTCAAATTATCAGACCGTTATGCACTTTGGTATGACAGTCGAAAAGATGGCATTTCTTATGGTGATTGGTGGTGTATTCCACGCCAACGTTTCTGCTATGCAAAAGTTAAATTTTCAGATTGGGGTGGCAAACTAAAAACAGGTGAAAACTATACTGTTGATAAAAACAAGGTGATTCCAATTGATACGAAACTAGGACGTGATGAAGGTATTGCTGCATTGAGTGCAGAATTAGCAGATAAACAATGTGGCTTTAAAAAAAAACGCTGATTAATACCAATACGAAAACATCATCATTAAGAGTACCCCTAGCAATTCATATTAGTCAACATCACTATACCCAACCTAATTTTTTAGATGTAGAAAAGCAACTTAGTGTTGTCAGAATGGACGATGAATTAAACCAATATTTATCCAGTTTAGACCCTTACTCAAAGTACTTATCCCCTGAAAAAAATGATTTCTTTAAAAAACGTCAAGCATTGAAACAATTTAGTATCGGAATTAATATTTTGGTGGGTGAAGACAATATGCTGGTTGTGCCATTAAAAAATAAGCCTGCTTACAAATCTGGGTTGACTCAAGCTCAATATCTCAAAACATTAAATGCACAGAAGATTGCGCTGGATAATTTTGATTCCTATCGTTTTTTAACTGAATTAGAGCTTAATCAGAAAGTCCATATTGAGGTATCATCTTCTTTGGCACGGGCTACAACCCAAACCTATCAAGTGAAACCAGCCAAAATGGATAATCCCTCGATTCAATATATTAATGGAACATATCCAATTATTCGAGTTTACCGCTTTGATGATAGGGATAAAACCCAAGAAAAATTAAAGAAATATGTACAACAAAGCCTTAAAGCGAAAAAGCCTATTATTATTGATTTACGTTATTGTCCCGGTGGTAGTTTTTATGGAGCTATAGATGCAACTTCTTGGTTTTTAAAACCTAAATTACCTGTAGCTTATCTTAAAACAGCAAAATCTGATAATTTAACAAAATTCGAGTCTTTTTCTGGAAAAGTAGTAAAACAACAAAAAGTATATTTATGGACAAGCCCTTATACTGCCAGTGCCGCTGAAGTTTTTATCCGTGCCTTACAAGCTCATTCTGATCATGCAGTTGTGATTGGTACAGAAACTAAAGGAAAATGTCTATCTCAACAAGCCTTTGAATTTGAAGATGGTTCTAGCCTCACTTTATCTGTTTATGAAATACTCACTCCTAATCAGCAATTATGTGAAGGCAAAGGGATTAAACCAGATATAGCGATTAAATCAAATAATATCCTAAATGATCAGGATTATTTGCAATACTCTAAAAAATAAAATTTTTGAGGTTTATTCTTATGATTTTAAAAAATATTATTACTTTAATATTCCAAGTTACCTTATTCATATTTCCATTACTAACAAATGCTGCATGTGATAAGTGCGACCAAATTTTAAAACAAAATGGTGTTTCTATTCAAAATGGCAGTTGTAAAAATTTACCTAGTGTTGCGTCAACAAGTTTATTGAATTGTTGCACTAATCAATGTATTTCTCAAATAAATATACCTTCTAGCAATATAGGTAATAGCTGGGGCAATGCGCCTGAGCAATTTGGCTTGCAGTTTGGTGAGGAAATTGAGACGCTTGGACCTCATACATTTTTTTCTGATGCGAAAGGCTATCAATATGTGGTTGATAGTGTGAATGAGCGAATTAGCATACAAGATGAAAAAGGTAGCCTCGTTAAAAATGTTGATTTCAAAGATTGGGCTATCGATATTTTAGTGGATGAACAGGAAAATATGTTTATTTTGGGAAAAACATCACTTTTTATTGTTCAAGCTAGTGGCGTGCAAAAAAACTATCCTTTGAGTGATGAAATTCCAGAGGTAGAAGGTTATGGTCAAGGGTTTTGGCAAGATAATGCAGATAATGTGTATATTTGCAAACAGCAGCAATGTTATCAAATTGCTAAACAGCAAAGCAGTAAAATAGAAGTATTGTCACCCAATGAGCAAGCTGACAGTATCGTACCGGGTTATCCTTTGGGAAATAAGCAGTTTATCCGTACAGAATGGCAAAATCAGCATCAGGCAGTTGCTCAGATTTTAAATGATAATTGGCAAGTGACTCAAGAAATCAAATTGGAAACAGATGATATTTTCGGGGCGATTCAGTTTGTGCAGCAGGATAAGTCGGGGCATTTTTATTTTGAGATTGAACGTATTACCGATGATGATAGCGTTAATTTGTTTTTACAGAAATATGATGATAAAGGAAAGTTAGCATCTGAAGAGTTGTATCCAAATGATTATTACTCAACTGTTTATAAAAGAATTTTTGTGGATAAGCAAGGTAAAACACAACAGTTATTTACAACATCTCAGGGTGTGAGTTTGGCTGCGAATACAAGTACCACTAAACAACCTAATCAAGTTAGTAGTAATCAAACTGGGGAGTGTGGAAAAGATAGATTTAGAATTGTTAAATTCACAACTGATGTTGGTTATCCTTCTGCAACTTATAAATATAACTCTAATTATCTGAGTTATCCCTATGCTGACGAAGTTATATATAGTTGGAATAATTGGGTCATTAGACATTATGAGCTTATAGTTCACCTTGTATTGGATTCAATTAATTGCTCTTTTAATGGAGTAGTTAAAAAAAATCAAACACAGTATGAATATACTGATGGTCAAATAGAAAAAATTTCAGTTATAGCACCTAATACTCATTTAATAATAAACCTCCAGTATCAAAAAAATAATATTTCGCAATTAGCTTTTAAAAGCATTAAATATCCAATTGTACCTAGTGCTCTTGGGTATATTTCTGATTGGACAATAGTAGCATCCCATAAGCAAAGGCAACAACCTATAAAACTCATAAAAAAATCGTAGCTTACAGATAATCAAGGAAA
>JAYQWJ020000048.1:0-5162 GCA_035829175.2 Candidatus Albibeggiatoa psychrophila | reverse complement strand
TAGCATTTGGCTATCCATATTTCACAAAAACACTCTCGTTAAAAGGAGATGTATCATGAAACAGTGGGATTTTAACATACCGCAGGTGCGACTGCCTGATAAGTGCCCAAAAGCACCTAAAATGCTAGCTCGCTCTATTGCTATGTGCTTATTCACAGGTGTAGTAGCATTACCAGCAAGTAGTTTAGCTGCAACAGTGCAAGGGGTTGCGTTCTTAGACAAGAATAACAATGGTCAAATGGATGCTTGGGAACAAAGCTCTGTTTTAGCTAATCAAGTTGTTAGCTTGTGGAGTTCTTCAAATGGTTTTTTGACTGCAACAACAAATGCTCAAGGTCAGTATACATTCCAAAATGTGAATAATGGAAGTTATGAATTGCGCTGTGATGATCTATTGTGGGAAGGCTATGTGCTAACCATGCCTATTCAGGCTGATTTTGCTCCTGCGGAATATGAATTTGATGTTTCAAATAATGTAGAAACTGTTAATTTTGGTTTCCGTGATTTAAATGCTCCCCCCAATACCGTACCTAGTATTACCTCAGAGGTTGCTACTAACTTAACGCTTGAAGTAGAGTCTACATTCAATTTTGATGGTGCATTTACTGACCCTGACGATGGTGAAACGCATGTTTTTTCTTGGAGCTTTCAAGGTACTGGTTTAGCAGTTGCCAGTTATGATACGCAAGCTGTTACTTACCGATTTAACCAAGTTGGAACATACGATGTTTTCTATAATGTCACGGATAGTTGGGGGGCTTCTGTAGAACAACGTTATACAGTTCAAGTAACCAATAGACTACCAACAGTAACAGCACAAGCCAGTGCAGCAACAATCGCTGTTGGCAATTCCGTAACATTTTCAGGTTCAATTTCAGATACGGCTGGTGAAACGCATACGGTCTCTTGGAATTTTGGAGATGGTTCTACAAGTAATACTCTGAATAGTAATCATACCTTTATGCGTGCTGGTACGTACAATGTCACTTTAACCGTAACAGATAATCACGGCGGTGTTTCCGTTGAGACTATTCCGATTACAATTACCAATGAAACACCCGTTGTCAATGCTGGTGCTGATGTTGAGACTAGAATTGGTGAAATTGTGACTTTCAACGGTCAAGTAACAGACCCTGATTTTGGTAATTCTCCTACTCATGTATGGTTAGTTGATGGAACAATCATTGATATTGATCAAATCGTTTCAATGACTCCAAACTCGGCTAGTACAACAGCTTCTCATACCTTTAATACTAAAGGCACTTATGTTGTTACTTATCGTGTAACTGATAGTTATGGTGAAACAGGTACTGATAGTTTAACTGTGACTGTAAGAGGTGCTATTCCTGTTGTTAATCCAATCACAAGTACACCTAATGTAGCAGAAGATTCTACTATTGCTATTGATGTTGGTGAAACTGTTGATTTTAGTGCAACCTTTACCGATTTGGATAATGGTACGCATACATTTGAATGGCAGTTTGGTGATAATTCATCAACTACAGGTAGTGCACAGTTAGGTACAGCAGTTACTACATCTCATACATTTATGCAATCTTCTCCTGCTGAAGGTTTTCCTGTAATTCTTACGATAACTGATGAAGAAGGAAATACAGCGCAGCAGCGTGTTACTGTTCATGTTCGCGGTGTCAATACTGACCCTTGTGTTGCATCTGTTCCCACTATCCGTTCTCAAAACAATGGAGCTTGGATAAATCCAAATACTTGGACTGGCAATCGTTTGCCAACTCGCAATGATTGGGTATTAGTTGAACATAATGTGATGTTGATTGATAACCCAACTACAGCAGCAAATGAAGCAAATGCTCGTGTAAGAGGTTTGTGTATTGAAACTGATGGTATTGTTCGGGGTAATACAGGACGCTATGGCTCGCCAACGCCTATGGTTGAGTTATCTGTAAGCATACTGCGCAATAGAGGTACTATTCAAACTCCATCTGGTGTTAATGCTAGTGGTCCTTATGGCAATGTAGCAGCTTATAATAGAGCAACTACGGGTGGCAACATCAAACTTACCCTTGGAAAATTCTTTACAGAGAATGGCAGCCAAGTTATTTCAGGGTCTGGAGGACATGACTATCTTCATAAATATTTTAGTTTTTTGAATATTTGGTGGGGACGAGTATCGATAGGTGCAATCGGAGCTCGAGGTGGTAAGGTAGAGGTTGAGCCTTTCACATTTGATACTAGTGGCTCAATGCAATCAGGTAGAGGTGGTGATGCCATGGTAGCAGCAACTCTGTCAGGTTGGCTGTGGTCAAGTGGAAATCAATCCCTCATTCCAGGTACACGATGGACTGGCTATGCAGGAAATGGAGGTATTATTGATGTAAGAGCTCGAAATATCACAGAGTCAATTAACCAGTCAACAGGTCAATTCCTTGGAGGTAATGGGGGAAATGCTCGAGATCGAATCGGTTCTTGGAGTCAAGCTCGAGGAGGAATCGGTGGAGCAGTAAGAGTTGATGTTGGTAGACAGTTTGGTATCATTCGAGTAGGTCGAGATGGTATTGTAAGATGGGATCCTATCATTTTAGAAGCAGCTGAAACAACTATAATAGAGGGTGGTGAACATCTTGTCATTTTTGGTGGTGAAGGTGCGCAAATGGATCTCACAGCTTTAGTTGAAGGTGCAATCACTGCTGGAAAAACTATTACTATTGCAGTAGGTAAAGGTGGTACTGTTGACTTGCGTGGCTTAAGTGCAGAAGTATTTGTTGCTGCGGAAAAACTCGAAATATTTGCAGATAATATATTACTTGATGAAGGTACAACTTTAGAGAGCTTAACCTCTGCTGCTGAAGTCACTATTGCTGAAAGTAAAATCATTTACGATGTATCACTTTCAACTCGTAACTTCATTTTGGGACAACCTGGAGAAGTGGCAACAATTGATGTGACTATCAAAAATGGTAGCCCTGCTGATGATGTTTACGACTTAACTGTTACAGACACAACAGGATGGATAACACAAGCATTACCTCAAAGCGTTAAAGTCAATGGTCAAGGACAAAGTATCCTAACTTTTGATATTACTTTGCCAGCCAATCGTGGTAATGAAAGCATTATTACTGTGACAGCAACTTCACAAAATGACGATACTGTACAAGCTGTTGAAGAAATTCGCTTAGGTGTTGCACAAGAAGAACTTGTAGACCCACCACGCGGTAATGAACAAGTAGACATCGTATTAGCTGTTGAAGATAGTTTCAATATGGAACAACATCTCATCATGGTATCTAATGCGGTAGAAACACTTCTTGCACCATTGGTAGAAGCTAATGACCCTGCTGCTGAAAGAGTCAATGCGTTCTTTGACCAGTTTACGGCTGATAATCCTCCGACTGAAGCTCAAATTAATACATTCATGACTGAAATTGAACAAGAATTTCCTAACCGTGACGTTCTTGCTAACTTCCCAACAGTGGAATTACTTACTTTCAAAGATGATGTTGTATCACGCCTTGTCACTAAAGATTTAGGTGCAATTGTTTCTCGATTGCGTACTATCCAACCTGCTGACAGTGGTGATTGTGCAAATGCTTCAGTATCTGCAATTGAAACAGCTTTAGCCAATATTAACGATAATGGTCAAGTGATATTAGCAACTGCATCACCTGCGCATAACCTAGCTATAAATGCAATTGCTCAATCTCAAGCAAAAGACGTTAGAGTACATGTAATGTTAGCTGATACTTGTAGCAATGATGTAGAAGCAGATAAAGCATTCTATAAACAGATTGCAGATAGCACCAATGGTCAGTTCAACTGGGTAGGAAGTAATATCAATCTTGAAGAAACCACGGAAGGTGTTTTAGGTGTCTTTGAAGAAGCTTTCCCAGAAACTAATCAAAATGATGACTCTGGTTCAGGCGAAACTGGCTCAGGTGAAACTGGTTCAGGCGAAACTGGCTCAGGCGAAACTGGTTCAGGCGAAACTGGCTCAGGTGAAACTGGCTCAGGCGAAACTGGCTCAGGCGAAACTGGCTCAGGCGAAGTGACAGGCTATACAGCGAGTGGACGCTTAGTTGATGAGCAAGGCCAACCAATTGCAAACGCAGTTCTTCGTGCAAATGGGCAAGAAACCACATCTGATACAAATGGTGATTGGTTCATGTCTGGCTTTACTGAAGGTGAATATACACTTGAAGTAACTAAAGACGGTTATACATTTAAACCTACAAACTTTATTACCTCACATAATGTTATTCACGCTGATGTCACTGTACCAGCAGCGGAATCTGAATTAAAACTCACTCTAGTATCAGACCCTGCAAAAGTATTTGAAGGCGAGCCATTAGTGACCTTTGTTTCAGTTATTGAAAACCAAGGAACACAAACTGCAACTAATGTAGACTTCATTTATACATTACCTGTAGGTGTCACCTTTATTGATACAGAGACAGAAGGTGGTACATGTAGTCATGATGGTAATATGACTATTACTTGTGATTTGAATGATCTTCCTGTAACAAATAGTTGGGTTGTTAATATTCACACTGCACCTACTCAAGCAAATACCTTGGTTAGCCAAGCGTTTGTGACTTCAAATGAGTATCCTCGCAATGATGAAACATTAAATACACCTGTATACGATTATATGACCGTTACTACATGGGGTAGTCCCCGTCCAGCAACAATGGAAGATACTGTAACTTATTATTCTCGTATCTCAAGTAATCCTAATAATCCAACAGATGTTGATGCTCCAGTATTTACCTTTACCTTACCTCAAGGTATGAAATACAGCAATGCGACAACACAAGCAGGTAGTTGTTATATCCAAGGTCAACAAGTAACATGTAATTTAGATAAGTTGACTAAAGATACCTCTGTTATGGTTGAAGTTGAAGCCGTACCTACAGCAAGTGGTCGTCATATTCATGCTGCTGAGCTATTGGCAAATGGGGCAACAATTGCTAGAAAAGGTAGTATTGTAGTTACACCTACTCCATTGTTTAACTCGGCTGACCTTGTGATGTTGATTGACGATACTGTTAGTATGAAAAATGACATCAAAGTTGCAATTCGTGCTCTTGTAAAACTTGTCAATGAGTTGAAAGAATCAAATGATGAAGCACCTGTCGTTGCATTATTTACATTTAAAGATGATGTGACAAAACGCTTGATTACAAATGATT
>JAYQWJ020000047.1:0-3659 GCA_035829175.2 Candidatus Albibeggiatoa psychrophila | reverse complement strand
CAAAATTTACACAACAAAACCTTCCCAAAAACAATTTACAATATAATAGTATTTTAAAATGAAACAATTTATTTTAGGCGAAACAGAACAAACCTTGACTTGCATCGATTCAGAACAAATCCAACAGTTTACAGCAATGATTGTGCAGCAAGCAGATAGAACCGTTGATATTTTGACCCGCGACTTTGATCCTTTGATTTATGATAACGAACAGATGTTTGAAGTATTTGAAGATTTCGCGCTACAAAATCATCGTTGTCGTGTCAGAGTGATTTTGCAAAATCCCCAATTAATTGTCAGACATGGACATTGTTTGGTTGATTTAGGTAAACGATTGAGTAGCTTTTTTAGTTTTCGTTGTTTGCCCGAACGTTTTGAATCTTATGCAGATACTTTTCTGATTGCAGACAATATTGCTGTGATACATCGACCTTATCCTGATAGTGTCAAAACCAGTTTTCATTTCAGCGATGCGCAACTAGCCAAATCACTAGGCAATAAGTTCAGCCAAATTTGGAATGAAGCAGAACCTCATCCTTATTTAAGTTCCATTGTTATTTAGGTTTTATAAGCTCATGCCCGTTTATTCGATCCGCCAATCACTGAAAAAACTCAATCAAACCAATCTGACTTTCTCAGCTGCTAAACCCAAACTTATCACAACTGCCAATCGCCTCGCAAAACAAGCTAAAACAACAGGTCAGCCACAAACTCGGGACTTGAAACAACTGCAACAAAAATATATACAAGCAGCGCAAACCAATGATTGGTCAGCTATTACAACTCAAGAATGGCGACAAGCGGTGTGGTTATTATGGTATGGGAAAAAAGCCCAACATTTGGCTCAATATGATGAACTGTTCAATGAATTATGGGTTTATGTGCTGGATAGTCCCATTTTATTGAAAAGAATGATTCGGGTTTATTTTTATGAATTTAACTTGAAAAAAACAAATATTGAGAAAATAGGCTATTTTATTGAACAAGCATTAAAGGAAAATATCAAAAACAAGCAATTACAGCATTGGAAAAAACAACATAAAAAATATCGATTATTTGAGCCTGAGTTGGGTATTCAATTATTAATAGAGCATTGTTTAAAACATGAACCATTAACTGCTTTGATTGAAATAGGATTTAAAGGCGAGCTGCTCAATAGTGAATACGTTAAAACGCTATATCAAAATGCGTTGCAACAAATTATTAAAAAGAAAAGTTATGATTTAACCCGTTTAGGAAATATATTGTCGTGGAGTGAAGAAAATCAACAATTACGCTATCCAGATATAAAACGCAAATTGGTTCAAGCTCTGCTGACACCATGGCAAGATATTGATCCACCTGCTGACATAAAGCAACGGGTTCAAACATTCTTAATCAAATATTTTCAAGACCCACGCATCCATAGTCAATCATGGCATGGTATTTCTAAATCATTGATAAAAGTCATGTATCGTTGGTTAATCGGCACAACTTTAGAGACGTTTATCGAAATTTTGGATCAATGTGTGTTAGATAAACATTGGCAATATCGGCGGGCATTTTGGCAAGCTTATTATGAGCGTGAACATATTGATGAAGCTTGGCTGGCGTTGGGCAGTGCTGCACAAAGTTTTTTACACAATAATCCACAATTGCATGAAACGGTACAAGAGGCTTATGCCAATTTGGTGGGTTCAAATATCCGTAGCAATCATTGCGTTTTATTGTTTAGAATCAAAAATTTAATTATTGCCGAATGGAGTCATCAAGGGCGTTGTCATATTTGGTTAAGCCATAATCCCGATGCGCCCAAATTTTATGAAGCAGAATATGCACGCGAAGCCGTTACCCAACATTCTGAGAAAATTAAGGCTGAATATAATTATGAAGGCATTAGTCATCACAGCAATGAAACAGGCGGTTGGCAAGCGGCGATTGCAGCATTTATTACAGAACATACTGATATTTGTATGCAGGCTGAATATTATATGCCTAAAACGCTGAATTAAAGTTTTATTGCTTGAAAAGAAGAGCTGTATAAGAATAACATAAGTTAACTTTTTGACGGGTTATATTTTTTTCTATTATGCCCATTCATAAAATTTATTAATTCTAAATCAATATGATATAACACGCTTTTTTAAAAAGTAATTTCTATTGTTTTCATAAAGTCATTATTTACATCCAAAAATACAAAAACAGCTTGACACCATATAAAAAAGTAAGTTAAAACTTGTTACTCAAGGGTATTCGAATTTTACAATATCTTTGATTATAACAACTATAAACCTTGTATTATCAAAGGAAATGGACAAAAAATGAGAAAAAAAATATTAATTGCTATTGTGGCAAGCTTTCTATGTTTTTCACAATTTAGCTATGCAACTAATGGCTACTGGTCTCATGGTTATGGACCTAAATCTAAAGCTATGGGTGGGGCTTGTGTCGCAATGGCATTGGGTGCGATGTGTACCGCGAGCAATCCCGGTTCTTTAGTTGTGGTTGGTAATAAAATTGAGGCGGGCATCGGTTTATTTTTACCCTCTCGTAGCATTACTGCAAATAATGATGCGTCTCCTATCGGCCCTCCAAATGGTCCTACTTCTATTACTGCAGGCACTTATGACAGTGAAAACGATTATTTTTTGATTCCGCATTTTGCCTTTAATTATCTAATTACGCCTGATTTATCATTAGGTATTACTTTTGGCGCAAACGGTGGCATGAATACCGAATATCCAACCACATTGTTCCAAAATTTTGGCAATCCTGCTGCCCCCAGCACTTTGCCGACCAGTCCTACAGGCATTGATTTAATGCAAGCATTTATGGCGTTTCCTATTTCTTATAAAATCAATCAGCAACATTCGATAGGTATTGCGCCAATGTTGTCCATTCAACGTTTTAAAGCTGAAGGATTACAGCCCTTCACTTCATTTTCAAAACATCCTGAACAGGTCACTAACAATGGTTATGATATGTCTTATGGTGGCGGATTACGTTTTGGTTGGTTGTGGCAAGTCAATGACCGTTTGAACTTGGGCGCATCCTATCAAACAAGATTATGGATGAGTGAGTTTGATGACTATAAAGGTTTATTCGCTGAAGATGGTGATTTTGATGTACCGCCTAATTATGACTTAGGTTTTTCTTATAAATTTACCCCTAAAATAACCTTTGCTTTTAACTATCAGCGCATTGAATTTGAAGATGTGAAAGCTTTATCAAATAACTCCGCACTGGCATTTTTCCCCGGACAAACTTTATTAGGTACAGATGACGGCTTAGGATTTGGCTGGAAGGATATGGATATTTATAAGTTTGGTTTGCAATGGGAATATAATAATGACTGGACATTTAGAGCAGGTTATAGTCATGCGAGTACGGTTTTTCCAAATTCTCAGGCTTTATTTAATACCTTAGCCCCTGCGGTTGTTAAACGTCATATTACAGGTGGCTTTTCACGTAGATTAGACAAAAAACAGGAAATTAGTGTTGCGGTATGGTACGCACCAAAAGAAACAGTGAATGGTCAGAACCCAAATACAGGTCCTCAAACAGGCTCAGTTGAAATGAGTCAATGGGAAATTGAAATCGGCTGGGGGATGCGATTTTAGCAATAGATACCCATTTTAAACTATGTTAGACTCCGTTATTTCAAACTTACCTAAACCTAT
>JAYQWJ020000046.1:0-15124 GCA_035829175.2 Candidatus Albibeggiatoa psychrophila | reverse complement strand
TGGCTGAAAAAGTAATCACTCCATCCGCACACGCATCTGCAACCGCTTGACGCAATGAACCCGCTCCAGAATCATTACCATTAGCGACTGTTTTATCACAAATATTTACTTCTGTTTCTGTTGGCGTTGCGGAAACTTCACTACTATAATCACTGGTTAAGGCATTGGCTTGTCCTAAACGACTCGGCGTATAAGTTTCAATTACAAAATAATACGGTGTACCTGTAGTCAAACCTGCAATATTTTTGCTAGCGATGGTTTTGTTTGTGGTATTGACGCTGGTGCTATACGTCCCAGAACTTGTGCCATAACGAATTGTGTAATAACCATCATCACCTGTATAAGCAATCGGAGTCCAATTAAGTTGAATTTCATTAGCAGAAATGCTGCTTGCACTGACATTTGTAACAGGGACAGTTTGCGTATCAAGCCAATTACTATCGATTGATGTCATATCCGATGCTGCACTGACTAATGCGTTATAACCAAAATCAGAATTACCTAAAGCTGTCAACGCGCTTAAATCAGGAATTTCTCCCGTCAAAGCATTGTTCTGTAACGATAAGCTTTCTAAATTATTGGGCAAGCTTAGAATTGAACCCGTTAGCTTGTTACTTTCAGCTTTAAATTGCTTTAATTTGTTTAAATCTGAAATACCTTGCAAATCACCTGTTAAATTATTGCTGCTTAAATATAAATTTTGAAGATCAGTCAATGCAGATAAATTGGGAATGATTCCTGTTAAATTTTGACCCGAACGCTCAATTGAAGAAACATGTTTTGGTGTTGTGCCCAAACACGATATTCCTCCCCAAGTACAAGGAGTATTAGTTTTAAGCCAGCTACTTCCTACTTTATCAGACCAATTATGTCCTTGTGTCGCAACATATAAACTAACGAGTGCTTCACATTCAGGGACGGGGATTTCAGTTTGAGCCAAGCATAAATTATCTAAAACAGCCGCTGGAGGGTCTACAATTGGAGGAGGAGTATCCAAGCCGCCAGATTGCAATTTATCATTCTGTCCCCAGCATTGGATTTTTCCGTCAACAATAGCGCAATAATGCTCGTCTGATGCACCATCAATGATAGTGACTCCACTCGTTAACGCTGTAGGAATTGGGTTAAAGCTGCTGCCATTCAATCCATTAGCAAGTTGTTCAAAATTATCTGAACCCCAACATTGCACCGCGCCATTAGTAAATAAAGCACAAGAACTTAAACTCGTCATCGTTACATCATCAACATTGCTACTAGCTGGGATGGTTTCTACAGGAGGGCTTTTACCACCATTAAAACTGACTGAAGTGGTTTCAATTGTTCCATCACCCAATTGCGCTTCATTATTCCATCCCCAACATTGCACACCAGCATTTACTACCGCACAAGCATGTTCGAATTTAGCATCTATTGCGGTTGCACCTGCTGATAAACCTGTCACATCGTTAGGGATTTTTTTATCAACCGTTGTTCCATCGCCAAGTTGTCCACGATTATTAACTCCCCAACATTGAGCTGCACCACTGACCACCGCACATGTAAACTCTTTAGCAGTTGCAATATCGGTCACACCAGAATTCAAGCCAGAAACAAAAACAGGGGTTAAACGTTGAGTGGTTGAATTATCGCCCAATTGCCCAACATTATTTTTTCCCCAACACTTCATCGCACCGCTTACAATCGCACACGTATGAGAATCACCCGCAGAAATTTGGGTCACATTGCTATCAACACCAAGTTCTGATACATCAAGCGCAATATTGCTTCCCGTAGTATTACCCGTACCAAGCTGCCCAGAATCATTATTCCCCCAACATTTCACGCCGCCACTCACAATCGCACAAGCATGGTTAGTACCTGCGGTCACTGCCGTCGCACCTTCAAAAATACCAATAACATAAGAAGGATATTGCGTATTCGTCGTTGTTCCATCACCTAAAACCCCAGCAGTATTACTCCCCCAACAACGCACTTTACCCACATTAGTCACCGCACAAGAAAAGCCATTCCCAGTCGCAATATCACTAACATTATTCAGAGAAGTGGTAGCATAAGCTTGCATAGAAAAGCCAAACATTAAGACTGTTAGCAATCTCATCACAGTAAGATAAGAAGAAGATAATGATGCAATAAAGTTCTGAGCTAAAGCAGGTAGAATCAGAACAAGTGAAGGCAGAAAGGCTTGTGAAAAGTCCTTTATTCGATACTTTAGTCTAAACATAACAAATTTCCTTTAAAGCTTTTTCTATTTAAAGAATGCTTACAAATCAGATTATTGCTCTAATAATAAGCAATTTTTAGGCATATTGGATATAGTATAGATGAAATTATGTCATGAGTAGCTACCATTTATCTGCGTAAATAAAGTACAGATAGATAACAAAACTTAGATTAAAAATTAAGAATAGATAGTAAATGTTTTGAATAAAAAGCGACTGTATTAAGATACTAAGCTTTCAACTTATTGAGTTATTCTAATGTTCAACAAACAATCAACAAGCTGCAAAATATAATGATATTCAATAAATTATCTTTCTCATCAAAACGATGGTTTTATAAATAGGCGGAATTATCAAAATATTCAAATATCAACTCATAATATAAACTTTATTCTAGTTTTTCTATTGTAGATATTTTCGGGAATTGTGGCAAACAGTTGGTTTTTTAATCCTGAAAATTTTTGAATCTTGATTCAGACAAGAAAACTCACAGGAGTGCGAAACTTATGGCGCAAGCAAGATAAATCCTGCACTCCCAATCACTTACCGATTCAACCAATCCAAATAACTTTTCACACCTTGCTCAACGGTTTTAAATTGATGCTGACAACCCGCATTACGCAACAAAGAAATATCTGCTTCAGTAAAACTTTGATAACGACCTTTTAAATGTTCAGGGAATGGAATATATTCAATTTCACCTTTTTGATGCCAATCAATCACCGCATTAGCCACATCGTTGAAAGTTTGGCTGCGACCCGTACCGACATTGAACACGCCCGATTTATCAGGATTATCCATAAACCATAAATTGATTGCCACCGTATCTTCTACAGAAATAAAATCCCGTCGCTGCTCACCATCGCCATAACCATCACAAGCTGCAAACAAGCATAATTTACCTGTTTCCTTGATTTGATTATTAAAATGAAACGCCACACTTGCCATCGAATCCTTGTGTTGTTCACGCGCACCATACACATTAAAATAACGTAAACCAATCACTTGCGAAGTCAGCGTCGGTAAACGTCGTCGCACATATTGGTCAAATAAAAACTTAGAATAACCGTAAACATTCAATGGCGATTCATAACGGCGATTTTCTACAAAAGTTGTTCCACCGCCATAAACCGACGCGCTAGAGGCATAAATAAACGGGATTTTTTTCGCAAGACTATAAGTCAGCAAATTTTTAGAATAATCATAATTGTTTGCCATCATATAATAGCCGTCCCATTCCGTAGTGGAAGAACACGCGCCTTGATGGAAAATAGTCTCAATTGATGCAGCAAAATATTCACGCGAGGCAATTTTGTGTAAAAAAGCTTCTTTATCAATATAATCCTCAATCTCACAATCCACCAAATTGATGAATTTTTGACCGTTTTTCAGATTATCAACCACTAAAATATCTGTATGTCCGCGCTCATTCAAAGCCTTGACAATATTGCTGCCAATAAAGCCCGCACCACCCGTGACAATAATCATGTTGCATCCTTTGTTTGTATTCGTTGAATCATATTCGTTGTGGAAACCCCTTGCAAAAAGTCTAACACCAATACTTTGCCACCATTTTGCATCACACAATCTCCACCTGCAATGTCTTGAATTTTATAATCTCCTCCCTTGACTAAAATATCAGGCAACAATGCACAAATTAAATTTTTAGGCGTATCTTCTGAAAATGGCACAACCCAATCCACACATTCCAAAGCACTTAAAACCAACATCCGTTGTTCTAAATGATTAATCGGACGCGCTTCACCTTTCAAACGTTTAACTGAATCATCATCATTCACTGCCACGATTAAACGGTCGCCTAATTGCCGTGCCTGACGTAAATATTGCACATGTCCTGCGTGTAAAATATCAAAACAACCATTGGTCATCACCACATTTTCACCGTTGGCTTGAGCCGCTTGTACAGTCGCTTTCAATGAATTTAAATCATAAATCCCGCGATCTTGTTGGGCATGTAACACATATTGTAATTCAGCAATACTGACCGTTTCCGCCCCCAATTTTCCAACCACCAAACCTGCGGCAATATTGGCTAATGCGGTGGCAGTCGGCAATGCTTCACCTGCGGCTAAACAAGCGGCTAATATGCCAATCACGGTATCGCCCGCACCTGTTACGTCAAAAACCTCGCGTGCATGAGCGGGTAAATGCAATACTTCATGGTCTTTGCGAATTAATGTCATGCCTTGTTCGCTGCGGGTAATTAACAATGCTTGCAAATTAAGCAAGTTGCGCAATTGTTCACCTTTTTCAACCAATTCTTGTTCAGTTTCACAATGTCCAACCACCGCTTCAAATTCACTGCGATTGGGTGTAATCAAGGTCGCGCCAGAATATTTTGTAAAATCATTGCCTTTGGGGTCAATCAAAATCGGAATATTGGCTTGATTTGCCGCCTTAATCAGACTTTGCGGATCAGTCAACGCGCCTTTGCCATAATCAGATAAAATGACCGCTTTGGTTTTCGGTAAATGCAGCAACATGCGGGCTAACATTTGCTCACTATCTAAGGGAATTTGGGTTTGTTCAAAGTCAAGCCGAATCAATTGTTGATGACGACTGAGCACCCGCAATTTTGTCACCGTTGGCACATTATCCAATTGAATTAATTCACATTGTGTGCCATTTTTTTGTAGATGTTGTTGGATTTTATCCGCCGCTTCATCTTTGCCAGTGACACCGATAAGCGTGGTTTTTGCCCCAAGTGCGGAAATATTTAGCGCGACATTACCCGCACCTCCGGGACGTTCTTGTTGTTGTTGCACATGCACGACAGGCACGGGTGCTTCAGGTGAAATACGAGAAGTTGTGCCATGCCAATAACGGTCAAGCATAACATCGCCGATGACTAAGACATGGGCTGTGGAGAAATCTGGAATTGATGCAAACATGGGATTTTTAGATTTATGGATGAGTTAAAGGATTTTATAGCTTTTATAGCAATGAAACGAGAATTTTGTATAGTGTATCGCAAAAGCGTTATTGAAATAATTTCGGAAAATAGATTTTAAGCATTTATCTATCCAATACGGCAGATAATTTCTTTAAAAAACCAATATTTCAACATTTTACAAATACAGGTATTTTGCCATAACTTGAAAAATCCAAGCCATTGGATAGAGTAAATCATTGTTGATTGAACCATTATAATCAAAGAATTTAGGAACTGGCGTTACTTTTCAAGATAAGCCAGCCTCATCTTTTTACTATTCTTCAACATAATCACGCAAAAAAGCTTGAGCTTGTTCATGATTAGGCTCTCGGATTAAGGTTTTCTTAGCAGCCGCAATGGCTTTATCTATTTGATTTTGCCTTAAATACAACATCGCCATATTAAAATAGGTTTTTGCCACAGAACCTTTTTCATCAATTAAGCCTTTTTCATCCATTTTTTCATATATAGCTAATGCTTCATCAATTTTGTCATGTTTCACATAAAACTCAGCCAAATAATTATAACTAAGTAAAAGATTAGGTTTTGCTTGAATCGCAGCCTGATAAAAATGCAAAGCAGCCGCATTATTCCCAGCACGTTCTTGTAAAATAGCTAAATTAACCGCCGCTTTACTATTTTTAGGATCATATAAATACACATGTTTCCACAAACTGTAATCATTATGCCAAACTAAAATTTGCTTCTGAGTCAGTGCCATCAAACTGTAAACAATAAAAATATAACACACTGAAATTATAACAAAATAAGAATATTTTTTCTGGTTTAAATGCTGAAATAAATATTTGGCAATCAAATACCCTAAAATCAGATAAAAAGCTAACAACGGAAAATAAGCATAACGATCCGCTGCGGCTTGACCACCAACCTGAACAATCCCAATCACAGGCATCAATGTGCCGACATAAAACAACCATGCAATAAGCCAAACATAATGCTTTTGAAACCATAGATATACACATAACAAAGTAATAATACTCACAATAATCGCGGGTATAAAACTAAATTGCTCAGGCAAATTATAATAAGGTGAAAGTTGTAGCGGAAAAAATAGTTTTGTCATGTAATGTATTAAGCTGCTGGCGGCATTAAGTAAGCGTTCATGGATGCCAAATTGCTCCAAACTTTGAATTGCACCGCCTGCAAGCTGAAAATCATCATTTCCAAACAATTGTTCTTGTTTAGCTTGTTCACCACCTATACGTTGAGCCAGTAAAGCAATTATAATTGTAGATAGGCTTAAAAATATAAATGCCAGTTTTTCAAGTAGTATTTTTTTATAGCTTGCGGCGTAAAGTGTTATTTTTGTCAATTTGGTACGTTGCAGCGGGAATATATCAATTAAAATCAAAACAGCGGGTAAAGTCACTGCCATTGGCTTGGATAGTAAAGCACAGATAAAGCAAATTAAGGCAATGAAATAATAGAAATAATATTGAGTACGAACATAGTAAATATAAGCAAGCAGAGTTGGAAAAATAAAAAATAAAAATAACACATCTTTGCGTTCAGATATCCATGCCACTGATTCAATATGTTGAGGATGGATTGCAAATAAGAGTGCGGAAAATACAGCAGCAAGTAGATTATATTGTTGTTTTGGCTGATAAATATTGAACAAGACCCATGCTGTAATAAAAAACCAGATCACATTAGCATTATGCAATAACAAATTTGTAAAATGATAACCCCACGCATCTAATTTCCAAAATTGATAGTCAATAGCATAAGTTATTGAAGTGAGAGGATGCCAGTTGTGCATTTGAATATGGGTAAAAAACCAATACACCGTATCCCAATTCAATACTTTAATATGTTCATTTAAGGTGATATAGCCTTGGTCATCCCAAAGTGTAAGCAACTGATTGTTAAGAGATGATTGGTAAGTAAAGCTGGTAATAATAATAAGAAATAGACTGCTAAGCGTTATTTGAAGCCATGTTTTCATAAAAATCCTTTGTGAAACTAATCTGCTTGCCTAAAAGCTGAAGATTTTAATCTTATGCTGGAAAATAAAATGCGGGATATTAGGAATGATATTGTGTCACAAAAACGATTCGAGGTGACTTGCTTAATTTTAGATAATATTGTGCAGAATAGATATTAATCTTTAAAAAATCAAAGCGGCCCTCTAAGAAAACATTTTTTTACAAGGATAGAATGCTAAAACGCGTCCTTGCAGCAGGTCATAACAAGAAATAAGTTTTTTTCCCCATTTTAGCTACTGTTTACAAATAACAGAATAGTGCATTGTTTTATCTGTTTTTTTGATGTGTTCACTCCTTTTATATCTAACAAAAACTTAAAATTGGCTGTACCATTATTGCTATACTTTGTTATTAACAAGTTTAGATTTTATCAGGACATAATTATGAAACGTTTTATCTTACTGTTAATTTTGCTTTATCACAGCCCAATATGGGCACAAGATTTGGTGATTACTGAGCGTGGAGCTGATTGGCTTGAATTTGAAATGCAATGGCCCGATCTTGCCAATCCATTGCAAACAATCATTACTGATGACCAACAGAGTTATCAACGCATTATTATTAAGCAATGGGCGAAAACCAAAGAAGTTGGCTATCCCGAATTGCCGATGTTAGCGACTTTGGTGCAAGTGCCTGTTGCAGGTGATGTCAGCATTGAAGATGTGCAATTCATTGAAAATACACTTATTACTACAGACGATATTTATCCTGTGCCACAGCCTGTTGCTTTGGATTCTGGTGAGATTAGTGAACAATTTAGCCTTAATCAGCAAGCTTATCGTTCCAATCAACTTTATCCGCACACTTGGTTAGAATTGGGTTCACGGGCAACGCTTCGTGGTGAATCGCTTATCCAAGTCAAAGTGTATCCTGTGCGTTGGAATGCCAGCGATAATAGTTTGCATTATTTAAGTAGCTTACGTTTTCGCTTAGCTTTTAGTGAATCTTTGCCTCCCGTGGATAATTCACGTCAAACCCGTTCAGAACAAACCAATTTTGATGATATTTTGCACAATACAATCAATGGCTATATACCACGCCAACGTTTGGAACGTGCAGATGAAGAGCTTGCGCCCAGTGAATTTTCACCCCAACGTTATACTGCTAGTTTTGAAGTCGCTGCAAAAGGGGTTTATCGTATTAAATACAGTAAATTACTTGAAGCAGGAATGCCTGAAACATGTTTAAAACAAGGACAATTTATTTTACATGTTAAAGACCAGCAAATTATGCCTTTAGTGATTGCGAAAAATCCGCGTCAATTTAGCGAAGGTGATGTTATAGAATTTTATGCAAATAATTATGAGGATGTTTATACAGACACCAGCATTTTCCGTTTGGATTGTTGGCAATTAGAACAAGCACGCGATGATATTCAAACCACGGCTTATGCTGAACCTGTGAAATTGGGTAATTTTCTTGATGGGACGGTAACGGGTACAGGCATTGTGCAGCCTTATTTTATGGAAAGTTTGCATTATGAAAAAGATGGCACATACTGGGTAGACACCCCTAACGCGCCTGAGCAAGACTATTGGTTTTGGTTCAATATGTTCGCGCCAGTGACCAAAAAAGCTTATGTCAATGTCTATTCTGCTTACGTTGCTGACGACCCAGAGCTAGTGCCACAAGCAACATTACGTTTTGGTTTACAAGGCGCATCGACTGTTCCACCTGACCCAAATCATCATCTTGTTTTTTCTGTTAATGAAACTGAAATTGGTGATACTTATTGGAATGGCGATGAATATCATATTGCAGAAGTGCCGTTTGATAGCAGTGCCTTAATTGAAAAAACCAATGAAATCAGCTTAAAAGCGCCTAAAGATACAGGTGCTGAGAGCGATGTTTCTTATTTAGATTGGGTTGAGTTAGATTACCCACGTCAATTCCAAGCAACTAACAGTGTTTTAAAATTTAACTTGCAAGGCACTGGTGAACGTTATCAAGTCTCGGCACGCGGATTTAATTTAAAAAATATCTCAATTTACGACATTACTGATCCATATCATATTAAAGAAATTCTCAATCCAACGATTGCCCAAATGCCAGAAGAAGATTATCAAGCCACTTTTGATGTTGTTGTGGAAGGTGAACGCACTTATTATGCTTTGATTAATAACCGCATTAAGACCGTTGCTGATATGCAATTAGACCCTGAGCCACGTTTACGTAATGCGCAACAAGGGGCTGATTATATTATGATTACGATTCCTGAATATTTGGAAGCGGCACAGCCTTTAATCACCCATCGGCAAAATCAAGGTTTTAGAACATCCATTGTGACAGTCGATGAGATTTATCGTGAATTTGGAGAGGGTTTAGCCAATCCGCAAGCCATTAAAGATTTTCTCAGATATGCCTATCAGCATTGGGCAAAACCTGCACCACGTTATATTGTGTTATTGGGTACGGCAACTTTTTTATATAAAGATGAATATGAAGAAGATGGTAGCAAACATACGCTTGTTCCTACTTACTTTGAAAATACTCGTTATGGGGTGACACCTGATGATAATTGGTTTGTCAGCGTCGATGGTGATGATGAGTTGGCGGATATGGCAATTGGGCGTTTACCTGCAAAAACAGTTGCTGAAGTGACCGCAATCATTAATAAGCTGTTAACTTATGAAAATGATACCAGTGAACCATCACGAAGAGTATTATTTGTTGCGGATCATGGTGCAGAATTTGAAGCCGCAAATGATCAATTAGAGCTATTTTTAGAAAAACGGCGTTCTTTTGCTTATAAAGTCTATTTGGATAGTTATTTCACTGATACGGAAGCCGCTACTCAGCAGTTGATTGATTATGTCAATGAAGGTGTTTCTATTATGCAATACATCGGTCATGGACATATTGAGTTATGGGGTAAGTCCGAATTATTTCAAAATGAAGATTTACCACGCCTTGAAAATGCAGGCAAATATACGTTCATGATGGCGTTGAATTGTTTAAATGCGTATTTCAGCGATATGCGTAAAGATTCATTGGGCGAAAACTTTGTCACGATAGAAAATAAAGGCGGTATTGCATCATTTTCATCAGCAGGTTTAGGGTATTTGTGGGAATACCAATTGTTGAATGACCAATGGTATCGCAGTGTTTTTATTGATGGCGAAACCCGATTAGGCGATGTGATTACTGCGTCTAAAATCCTCACATTTAGTTATGGCGCAAGCCGCGATATTCTAAGTAATTTGGTTTTACTCGGCGATCCTGCCACTAACTTGCGTGTTCCAGCACCTTAATATGTTCACAGGAGTGCAAAGCTGCTCATGCAGAATAAATTTTGCACTCCTTCACTTCTTAAATTTCCATATTTGAGTTTTTAATCCTGAAAATTCTTAAATCTTGTAAATCCCGATTCAGACAATTTGCTAATATCATCCAATTCACTGATAATTGCTCAATATTAATTGTGTGTGTTAATTGTCATGGATGAAGGTATAAAGCAACAGATTATCCAACCCCTGTTTACGCGTGGCCCATCGCCGACATTGCGCCTATTTGTCTTTTTTAGCCTATCGCTGATGTTGATGATGGCTGACCACCAATTGGGTTATTTGGAGACTGTGCGTTCTCAATTATCACTTATCGTGTATCCAATTCAATATATGGTCGATTTGCCCGTTAAAGTCGGAAGTTGGCTGTCAGAAAGTCTGCATTCACGGGTTGAATTATTAGAACAAAAAAGCTTTCTCCAAGCTGAAAATCAACAACTAAAACTTAAACTATTGCGTTATCAAGATATTAAAAATGAAAACGATCGTTTGCGCATTTTGCTTAATTCATCCAAACGGATTAGTGCAAAAACCTTAGTTGCTGAAGTTTTATCGGTTAAAGTTGACCCTTTTCGACGTAAATTAGCGATTGATAAAGGAAGCTATCACGGCGTATTTAAAGGACAAGCGATTGTAGATGCACATGGTGTAATGGGGCAGGTGATTCACGTCAACTATATGAGCAGTACCGTATTATTGATTACCGACCCGCATCATGCGTTGCCGATTGAAATTGGGCGCACGGGAGAGCGCAGTATTGCAGAAGGTTTAGGCGCGGTAAATCGTTTAGCCTTACTGTATTTAGCCAATAATGCCGATATTAAAATTGGTGATAAATTAGTCACTTCAGGTCTAGGCGAACAATTTCCCAAAGGTTATCCTGTCGGCAAAATTGTTGAAATCAATCCTGATATTGGTCAATCTTACGCACAAGTGCAAGCTGTCCCTTCTGCAAGATTTGAGCGTAATCGAGAGGTTTTATTAATATGGTCAGAGCCAACAGCACCGATAGAAGAAAAAATTGAACTTGCTGAATAATCTCATTGACATCAAGCGCAGATTTTTTACAGAGCATTGATTAGTTTCATGTTTATCCCAACATTAATAACTAGTTCTGTACAAGCATAGACAGGTACAGGTAAAATTCAGCCTGACTTTACATTCCCAAAATTCCCAGTTTTGGTCTCACTGCATCGTTTTTAAATGGCGATGTCTGCGATTTACACCGTTCCTTAGCGGACTTTACAAGCATAGATAAAATACAATGAGCTGGTTTGAAAAATTATTACCGACCCGAATTCGTACTGATGGCAACAGAAGCCGACATGCCATGCCTGAAGGATTATGGAGCAAATGTCCTATCTGTCAGGTGGTTTTATATAAAGCGGAATTAGAACGCCACGTCAACGTATGTCCAAAATGTGGGCATCACTTACGCATTGGTGCAAGACCACGTTTAGATAAATTCTTAGACCCATTGCCGCGTGAAGAAATTGGCGCAGAGTTATCGCCTAAAGACTTTCTTAAATTCCGTGATAGCAAAAAATATAAAGACCGTTTAATACAAGCTCAAAAATCAACAGAAGAAAAAGACGGTCTAATTGTAATCAAAGGACAAATTTATGGCGTGCCAATTGTCGCTTGTGCATTTGAATTTAGCTTTATGGGCGGTTCAATGGGCAGTGTTGTTGGTGAACGATTTGTTCGCGCGGCAAAAAAAGCCATTGAGGAAAAAATACCTTTAGTATGCTTTTCTGCCAGTGGCGGCGCACGGATGCAAGAAGCCTTAACCTCATTGATGCAAATGGCGAAAACCAGCGCGGTGATTAATCGTTTAAATCAAGCAGGTTTACCGTTCGTATCGGTGTTGACTGACCCTACAATGGGCGGCGTTTCTGCCAGTTTGGCGATGTTGGGCGATGTGAATATTGCAGAACCCGGTGCGTTAATTGGTTTTGCAGGCCCGCGCGTGATTGAACAAACGGTGCGTGAAACATTGCCAGAAGGTTTTCAGCGCAGCGAATTTTTACTACAACATGGCGCGGTAGATATGATTGTTGACCGCCGTGATATGAGTCAAAAAATTGCGTCATTACTGGCGATGTTAATGAAAGCTCCACCGCCAGAACCTCCCGTGATGTTGCTTTCACATCAAGAAGAAGTCGAAGAAACACAAGAATAGATTAACTTGGTAACGCTCTCAGGAGTGCGTTGATATTTTGTCCAAACAAGATAAATTTCGTACTCCTAATCAAATTCCATTCCCCAATTCCAAACCTATGCAAACACCTCATTTTTAGACTTTATCGAAAATATCAAATCGCCAATCGAAAATATTTAAATAACAAGCTACAATAGGCACATATTTATTTTTTACCGCAGGAGTTATTTCATGTTCAGAGCTTTGATATTGCTTATTTTATTGAGTATCAGCCATTTTGCCATCGCTGAAACGATTTCACTTGATAGCTTTATTAATTCAATGGTTAAGGAGCATGGATTTAACAAAAAGAAACTCCAGCAATTATTTAAAAAAGTTAAGAAGAAAAATAGCATTTTAAAAGTAATGAAGCGTCCCGGTGAAGCCAAACCGTGGTATGAATATCGTAAAATTTTCTTGACTCCAGATCGCATTAAAGAAGGTGCTGCATTTTGGCGTAGACATGCAAAAACCTTGGCGCGAGCTGAAAAAACCTATGGCGTGCCTGTTGAAATTATTGTTTCCATTATTGGGGTTGAAACCTTCTACGGTAAGCAGTTTGGCAAGTTTCGGGTCATCGATTCATTGTACACTTTAGGTTTTTATTATCCTAGACGGGCTGATTTTTTCCGCAAAGAATTGAAAGAATTTTTATTACTGACTCGTGAAGAAAAACTGAATCCACTAAAGCCTTTAGGTTCTTATGCAGGTGCTGCGGGTTATGGGCAATTTATGCCGAGTAGTTACCGCAACTATGCTGTTGATTTTGACCATGATGGGGTGCGTAATTTGTGGAATGATGTGGAAGATAGTATTGGCAGCATTGCTAATTATTTGCGCCATTATTCTAAAAGTTATGGCTGGAAACCCAATCAACCCGTGATTAAAGCCACAAAAGTCCGTTCGAGTGCGGTTAGCACCTTGTTGGGATTAGAGTTTAAACCACAATTGACCGTGCGCCAGTTAAAACAGAAAGGCTTGCTATTTGCTACCAATAAATACGACAATCATTTAGGGCTGTTGATAGATTTGAAAACTGAGCAAGGTACGTTGTACTGGGTTGGTTTTAATAATTTTTATATGATTACTCGTTATAATAAAAGTAACCGTTATGCTATGGCTGTTTATCAATTAGCCCAAGCCATTAAGGCAAGTTATAATGAATAGATTGATAAAATATGCGGCTATTGTTATTTGTTTATTGCAAGCCGCTTGTACGACTGTGGTGGAGCAACCCGTTACAAAAGCAGAAGTTCAGCCCAAACCTGTGATTATCCGACCTGCTCAGCAAAAACCTATTGTTGTCAAACCTGTGCAACCAACACCACCACCTGATATTCGTGGATTTCGGCAAAAAACGTATGCCACTTGGTATAATATTTTAGAGCATGGCAATTCCACGGCAAATGGCGATATTTATGATTATTACGCAATGACCGCCGCGCATCAGAATTTACCTTTTGGCAGTCAAGTGCGGGTACGGAATTTAACCACAGGTCGCAGCATTATTGTCACCATTAACGACCGTCAAACTTCTCCAGAGATTAAGCTATCAACTTTCGCGGCTCAGCAATTAGGCGTTTTGAGTAAAGCGCAACCAATGGTATCGATTGAAGGTTTAAGCGTAAAACGAGCGTATTAATCAAAAAAATCCTAAACTGAGCCTAAAAATGAACTTTAGCGGTTTCCAGCAAAAACATTGGACATTAAAAATGCTTGTACATCATCTGTGTAATAGCTGGGATGGTAAGCAGGTGCTTGTTTGTCTGAAGTGCTCGACACAGGTTGTAGCTGTAACATAAGCTCCTGTTGTTGCTGATAATATAATTCCTCATTAGTGGGCATGTTTCTGTCCATTTCCATTATTATTCCCCTCTTGAATGAGTTTTGATTTAGTTTGTTTTTACTCAAAATCTATACCACAAGTGTGGGTTGTTTTTGAAAATACACAAGCCTAAATCGCATTTTTTATCCGCTTATTACGTTCAACTCAATGTATCATTTTGTTACAAAACACATTGTTTGAATTAATATTTTTCTATTATTTCCTAGCCAATATTTTATAGTTCACAGCTTAATATAGCATAGAATACTGTTACAATAATGCGCTTTTTCTATAACGATTCTAAACCATGTTCGACAAACTCAATCCACGTCAACAACAGGCTGTCAAGGCTATAGATACTCCCGTATTGGTATTGGCAGGGGCGGGCAGTGGCAAAACACGGGTGATTACACACAAAATTGCGTGGTTGATTAAACAAACTCAGATGCAACCACAACATATTGCAGCGGTCACGTTTACCAATAAAGCCGCGCGTGAAATGAAACAACGGGTTGGGCAATTGCTTAAAGGCACAAATAGCAAGGGCTTAACCGTTTCGACATTCCATAATTTAGGTTTAAATATTTTACGGCGAGAAACTAAAACGTTAGGTTTTAAATCCAATATTACGATT
>JAYQWJ020000045.1:0-3905 GCA_035829175.2 Candidatus Albibeggiatoa psychrophila | reverse complement strand
TTGATGGCATCCATGGGAAAAAATTGTAATTCCAGTGATTGCCTAAAAAACCCACCATGCCTACAACACCACGAGTACGACAACATTGCAAACTGTCTTTAATTGTTCGAGGTAATCCAACCACTTCTACCACACCATCAACACCGCCATTGCTTTTGGTTTGCACTTCTCTGGCGATAGAATCAGATTCTAAAATCACTTCGTCGACACCAGCGGCTTTTAATTTTTCGACTTTGGCTTCGTTACGGGTTGTTGCAAATACGCGAACCCCTAAATCTTTTAAAATATGGGTTGCGGCTAAACCTAATGCGCTTGAGCCACCCCGAATTAACGCTTGTTGCCCACGTTGAAAAGCAATGGTTTCATTGACAACGCCCCATGCGGTTAAATAAGTTTCTGGAATCGCCGCCAGTTGTTCCCACGCTAAATTGCTGTGAATCGGATAAATATGACTGCGTGGTAATACCGCCATTTCTGCATAACCACCGTCATGTTTTCTGCCCATGCCACCCATTGCAGCCGCCACTTTTTGCCCAACAACAAGATCGGTTTCACCCGCATCAAGCACTTCTCCGACACATTCGATTCCTAAAATACGCGGTAAGGCAACAGCATCGCCACTATGTCCTTGACGGGTATATAATTCGCTGCGATTAAGACCAAAACCTTTGACTTGAATCAACACCCAGCCTTTTTTTGGTTGAGGGTCGGGCACTTGTTTGAATTCTAAAACGTCGGGTTCTCCCACACGATTCATCACGTAAGCTCTCACACACATCTCCTTTGCATAGCATTGATTTTTAACAGTGACGGGGTTAGCTAAAAATGAGATTAACGTTTAAACAATCTTTCTTTTTCACGCTGCCAATCACGATTTTTTTCAGTATCACGTTTATCAAATTCCTTCTTACCTTTGGCAAGGGCAATCTGTAATTTTGCTTTACCTCTTATCCAGTACATACTGATTGGCACAATGGTCTGACCTTTGCGTTCTACTGCGCCAATCAATGTATTCAATTGTTCTTTGTGTAACAATAGTTTACGAGTACGTTGTTGTTCAGGGCTGATATGGGTGGAGGCGGTTGACAACGGCGTAATCAATGAGCCTAGCAAAAATGCTTCACCACTTTTAATAATCACGTAAGAATCTCGCAATTGAGCTTTACCCGCACGTAAACTTTTCACTTCCCAGCCTTCTAATACTAAGCCTGCTTCATACTTCTCTAAAAAGAAAAAGTCATAACCTGCTTTTTTATTTAAACAAATCGTATTATCAGGCACTTTAGATTTTTTAACTGCCATTTTTTTTCCTTATAAATCAATTCTTAACTTAGCATTCAAACATATTAAATATTGATTTCACTGAGCTTGTTTTTCTAATGCTTATCCATGGTAATAATACCTATATCAAAGGCTTTGTCATGTAATTATTGACAATAATAGACCATTGCGCGGATTTAGCCTATTTGATTCATTCAACAAACTCCAATAAAATCAGGCTAAAATGTTTGCAAGAACATGGTTTTATTCAATAAAGTGACAAACGACAATAGAACTTGCGCGTACTATTATTTGAAATGTGGTTAAAACGTTATATTTAACGTGGGCTTAACTGATTAAAATAAGCCTTTCTTGAAAGCTGTGGGTTATCCGTTTAAACTGAATAGACATCCCATCCGCATTTTAAGATTTAACCATGCAAGACTCATCGGTTTTACCGTTTCCCAATCGTGCACCCAATGCCGAATCATTTACACCTAGCAAAATTGCGCCACATTCAAGTGAAGCAGAACAAGCTGTGCTCGGTGGTTTGATGTTAAAAAGTGATGCGTGGTTAGAAATTGCCGATGTCGTCAGCACTGAAGATTTTTATCATAATAACCATAAAACGATTTTTGAGGCAGTTAAAAACTTATTAGAAGAAGGCTATGCTTGTAATATTATTACAGTCAAAGATAATCTTGAAAAGCAAGGTGTTATCGAATTAGAAAATAAGCATATTATTGAGTATTTAGATGAGCTGATTCAGAATACACCCAGCATCGTGAATGTCAAAGCGTATGCGGATATTGTGCGTAAAAAGTCGATTTTAAGACGCTTAATCAATGTTGCAGATAAAATTGCCACGTCTGCGTATGACCCGACAATTAACAGTGAAAATGAGATTTTAGACAAAGCTGAACAAATGATTTTTGAAATTGCCGAGCATGGGCAGAAAAATCAAAAAGGTTTTATTGAGATTAAAGATGTATTGGCGCAAGCTTTAGACCGTATTGACACTATGTTTCAGCAAGATGAAGCGATTACGGGTGTGCCGACAGGTTTTACTGATTTTGATGAATTGACCAGCGGTTTGCAGCCTTCCGATTTAGTGATTGTGGCGGGTAGACCGTCGATGGGAAAATGCTTAGCTGCGGATAGTGAAATTGTGTTAGCGGATGGAAGCATTGCAACAATTGAACAGCTTTATCAACAAAAGCAAGCCCATTTATTGACTTTGAATGATGATTATAAATTACAGTTAACCCATGCTTCTAAGTTTGTAGATGATGGCATTAAACCTGTGTTTAAAGTCACGACTCGTTTAGGTCGCAGCATCGAAACCACTTTAAGCCATCCTTTTTTAACTATTTCAGGTTGGAAGCCGTTGGCAGAACTTAAAGCGGGGGATAAAGTGGCTGTACCGCGCGTTTTACCTGTGTTTGGTTTAAAAAATTCGGCTTGGCAATCAGTTAGTGCAACAGATTTATTACCAAAACATATCTTTCAGCTTGATAAACAAAATTTACAGTTATTTTTACAAAAACATATTAAAGATGGATCGGCAGATTTAGTTATTTGGCAACATGAAAATCTAGGATTAACAAAACAATTTCAGCATTTATTATTACGTTTAAGTATTGTGACCCAATTGAGCCAACTAGATAAATTGTGGCAACTCAAACAAATTGAAACTCCCAACGATTCAGAACAAGATATTTACTGGGATGACATTGTTTCTATTGAAGATATGGGACAAAAGCAAGTTTATGATTTGACCATTGCAGACACCCATAATTTTATTGCCAATGATATTTGTGTGCATAACACCTCTTTTGCGATGAATGTCGCCGAATATGTTGCGATTAAGGTACGAAATCCAGTTGCTGTATTCAGTATGGAAATGCCTGCTGAACAATTGGGAATGCGCTTAATTGCTTCATTGGCACGGGTCAATCAGCAAAAAGTGCGAACCGGTAAACTGGAAGATGATGATTGGCCAAAAATTACCACCGCGATTAGTATTTTATCTGAAGCTCCTTTATTTATTGACGATACGCCAGCCTTAACGCCCACGGAAATGCGTGCCAGAGCCAGACGTTTAGCGCGTGAACATGGGCAATTGGGCTTGATTGTGATTGATTATTTACAATTGATGCAAGGCTCTAATCGTGGCGATAATCGTGCGAATGAAGTTTCTGAAATTTCTCGTAATCTCAAGGCATTAGCAAAAGAATTAGCTGTTCCCGTTGTTGCACTTTCCCAGTTAAATCGTGGTGTGGAGCAACGCAGTGATAAACGCCCCATGATGTCGGATTTACGTGAGTCAGGCTGTTTAACAGGCGATAGCTTGGTTTATTTGCCTGCACAAAATAAGTACGCACCGATTAAACAATTGGTAGGTAAAAAAGATTTTGATATTTTAGCTCTAAATACGGAAACTTGGAAATTAGAATCTGCGCCTGTTTCAAATGCGTTTAGTACGGGTATCAAACCAGTTTATCGCTTAACAACTCAGCTTGGGCGCACTATACGTGCAACGGGCAATCATCAATTCTTAACAATTCATGGCTGGAAACGATTAGATGAATTGCAGTTAAGCGAAACGATTGCGTTACCACGTAAAATTGAGAATACCCCTCAAG
>JAYQWJ020000044.1:0-2840 GCA_035829175.2 Candidatus Albibeggiatoa psychrophila | reverse complement strand
ACCAAATTAACAAATTGCCAAGCACGTTCCGCATCTGCACGCTTGCAAGCTTAATTTACAGATATGACTTGGGTTCATTTTTAACTAGCGATGCGATTATTTAAATTTCCTGTACAATAACCCATTTTGTCACTGGGACTAAAGGAAAGCTATGCGTTTATTACTGCTTTTTGTACTGTTATTTCCGAGCATCACTTATGCAATTGACCAAAATCCAACGGAATTTGATACACTCGAACAACAACAACGCTTCTGGAAACTTGCCAATGAATTGCGCTGCGTTGTGTGTCAAAATCAAAGTGTTGCCGACTCGAATGCGGGTATTGCTCAAGATGTGCGAGATGTGGTGCGTGATATGATTTTAAAAGGTAAGACTGATGATGAGATTTTTACATTTTTAGTTGAGCGTTATAGTGATTATGTTTTATACAATCCGCCGTTAAAGCCTAAAACTTTTGTGCTTTGGATAGGACCTGCTATTTTGTTTTTGATTGCGTTATTTGGCTTATTCTTAGCAATTCGTCATCATGCTAAAACCACCGCCCAGCCAGAAACTTTGACTGAAGAAGAACAACAAAAAATTCAACAAGCTTTGAACGAACAATAGAAAAGGATATTGCATGTTTGCTTTTTGGTTCATTATTTTTTTACTTACCGCCGCCGCATTGATATTTGTGATTCCACCTTTATTAAGCCAGCAAAATTACACAGAAGAAAGTCGCCAAACCTCAACCAATGTCGCTATTTATAAAGAGCGTTTACAAGAATTAGAACAAGAAAAATTGGATGACGAAGATTTTCAGCAACGCAAACAAGAACTAGAAAAAAGTCTTGCGCAAGAATTAGATTCGCAACAAATTACTTATTATTCTCAAGCACGTTGGACAAGTGCCATCATTGTTGGGATTATTGTGCCTGTGGTTGCTTTGGGTTTATATGCTAATTATGGGCGTTATGAATTATTGCAGCCCGCTGAAGCGAAGCAAACTGAAGCCGCTAAACATGGTCAAATGCCTTCTGATTTTGAAAAAATGGTTGATGGTTTAGCCACTCGTTTAGAGCAACAACCTGATGATATTAAAGGTCATTATATGTTGGCACGCTCGTATGCGATGTTGAAACGTTATCCAGAAGCGATTGAAGTCTATACTAAATTGGTTACATTGACCGAAGGTAAAGACCCTAATATTTTAGTGGATTATGCAGAAACCGCCGCGATTGTTAACGACAATAAATTAACAGGTTTGCCAACCATGTTGTTGAATAATGCCTTGGAAATTGACCCTAAACATGTCAGTGCGTTGTGGTTATCAGGTTTTGCCGCGCGGGAACAAGATCAATTACAACAGGCACTTGATTACTGGGAACGTTTATTACCCTTGTTACCAGAAAATGAAACGGATGCGATTACCAGCTTAACCGAGAATATTAATCAAATTAAACAGGTGTTGGGTCAGCCGTTGATTGAAACGACTCAAGTTGCGACCAAGCCTGCTCAAGCTACTGATAATGGAGATATTACTGCAACTAAGCCTGCTCAAGCTACTGATAATGGCGATGCTGCGGCAACAGGCAATATTCAAGTCAGTGTGCGTTTAGACCCAAGTTTGCAAGATAAAGTACAAGCAGGTGATACGTTGTTTGTTTATGCGCGTGCGACAAAAGGTTCTCCAATGCCATTGGCGATTCTACGTTTGTCTGCCACTGATTTACCTGTACAAGCGGCGACCTTAGATGATACGCAAGCCATGATGCCAAGCATGAAAATCTCTAATTTTGAAGCGGTTACGGTGATGGCGCGGATTTCAAAATCAGGCGGTGCAATGGAGCAACCGGGTGATTTAAAAGGGACTGTGACACCTGTGAAATTAGGTCAAACGGTTGAAGTTGTGATTAATCAAGTTGTGCCGTAATTTTTAAGATGTTGATAAGACACGAAAGGATTGCTCATTTTCATACGGGTAATCCTTTCCTTATAGTGTCATTTCTGCTAATAGCACAAGAGTGCAAAACTTGTTTTTCCAGTGAGCATTTAAGATGGTGCTAAAAATAACTTAAACCCCACTTATTTCATATTATTCAATTATGCGTTTAACTCGTCTATATACTCCCGCAGAACTACAAGTGGGTGCGCAAATAGCTTTAAATTCAGATAGTAGCCATTATTTATTAAATGTCTTGCGTCTGAAAATAGGCACAACTTTAACCTTATTCAATGGGCAAGGTGGTGAATATGCTGCAAGCTTGGTTGAGATTCAAAAAAAACTGGCAATTGTCAATATTGAGCAATTTTATGATATTTCGCGTGAATCGGCTTTAAATTTAAATTTAGTCCAAGCCATTTCCAAACCTGAACACATGGATTATGCGATTCAAAAAGCGGTTGAATTAGGGGTTGGCGCAATTACGCCGTTGTTAAGCAAACGCAGCCCTCCATTAGCCAAAAATCGATTTGAAAAACGTGAGCAACATTGGCAAAAAATCATCCAAAATGCCTGTGAACAATCTGGGCGTACTGTTTTGCCTCAATTAGATAATATTATTTTATTTAACCAATGGATTGATCTGAATTCAGCGCAAAATAGTGTGTTTTTCATGCCAAACGCGCCACAAAATCTAGCTCAATCCGTGATACCTGAGAAATCGATACAATTGATTATTGGGGCTGAAGGCGGATTTAGTAATGAGGAGGTTGACTTATTGAAGCAAAAAGGACATCAAGCGGCTCATTTAGGTTCACGCATTTTGCGTACCGAGACCGCTACCGTGACTGTTTTGAGTTTATGCCAAGGTTTATGGGGCGATTTAAATTAACTGGAACATGCTTTGTGTATAGAACC
>JAYQWJ020000043.1:0-5559 GCA_035829175.2 Candidatus Albibeggiatoa psychrophila | reverse complement strand
TAATTGTTAATTGTTAATTGTTCAAAGATACTGAATAGATTCCATTTATAAACTAACTGTAAATCTAGCGGTACTGACAAACTACCACTCCCAAAAATCCCGTATAATATTCTCCCATTCTAAAAATAAAGATAACGACAATGAACGACGATTGGCAAGATTACAGTTTTGATACACTAGCGATTCGGGCAGGTCAACAGCGTACTCATGAAGGAGAACATAGCGAGGCGATTTTTCCGACTTCTAGCTTTGTATTTGAATCCGCATCACAAGCCGCAGCCCGTTTTGCAAATAAGGAAGAAGGCAATATTTACTCACGTTTTACCAATCCCACCGTCCGCAATTTTCAACAACGTCTTGCGGCACTTGAACAAGGTGAAGATTGTATTGCAACTGCATCTGGCATGGCTGCGATTCTAAGTGTCTGTTTAGGCATGTTAAAAGCGGGCGACCATATTATTGCATCACACAGTATTTTTGGCTCAACGGTCAATTTATTCACGGGTATTATTGGTAAATTTGGCGTGGAAACCACGTTTGTTGAACTATCCAATATTGATGATTGGCAACAAGCCATCCGAACCAATACCAAACTCATGTTTATAGAAACGCCATCCAATCCGTTAATGGAAATGATGGATATTGCGCAACTGTCTAATCTTGCTCATCAACATCATATTTTGCTCTGTGTTGATAACTGTTTTTGTACACCCGCATTACAGAAACCATTAACCCTCGGTGCAGACATCGTAGTCCATTCCGCAACCAAATATTTAGACGGGCAAGGACGTTGTATTGGCGGGGCAATTGTCAGCCGTCACGACTTTTTGCATGATAAAATTTTGCCTATTATGCGTTCAGCAGGTCCTAGTATGAGTCCGTTTAATGCGTGGGTATTTTTAAAAGGTTTAGAAACGCTCAAAATTCGGATGCAAGCTCACTGTAATAATGCTTTGCGCTTAGCCAAATGGTTAGAAAGCAAAGAAACGGTTGAAAAAGTGTATTATCCCGGATTAGAAAGCCATCCCCAACATGAATTAGCCAAACAACAACAATCTGATTTTGGCGGTTTAGTGTCTTTTGAAGTCGCAGGCGGTCAAGAAGCAGCTTGGAAAGTGATTGATTCTACAAGATTAATATCTATCACAGCCAATTTAGGTGACGCTAAAACCACGATTACCCATCCTGCTACTACAACCCATGGACGTTTAACTGATGAACAACGTGCACAAGCAGGTATTACTCAAGGTTTGATTCGGATTTCTGTGGGTTTAGAAGATATTGTCGATTTAGAAGCTGATTTAGCAAGAGGATTGACGCAACTGTAATATGTCTAAAATACGGCATCAATGTGAGAATTCAGATTAGTAACCAAGATTATACCGTTTAAAACCACCAAGCCTTTAAGGATTAATGGTCTTAAGCATCTATGAGAAAAATAGTCTACATTGGCAAACTATGCTGTTTTCTCCCAAATGGTGAAATATTCAAACCCATTGGTAGAACTGGTATTTTTATAAACACACTTTGGCTGCATATTAAATAGTTCAAAGCAGCATTGTAAGAAATCCTCAAACGTTGCCGAAGTCCATACATGCGCATGTTCTCGACGTAATTTTACCCGCGCTAAATGGTGCTGAAATTCTTCTGCTGGTGCTTGATACCAATCAGGAGCAACATGGCGGAGAAAATCAATATAGTGCTCATCAGTAATTTCCGTAACACCTTGTTCATACTCTTCAAGCAAATGCTCAAAACTAGTTAATGGGCGTGGATTATCATAAGTAAAATCTTTATCAGGAGCAGATAATACAACCAGACCGCCGACTTTCACCACGCGGAATAATTCACCCACCATATTAATTGGATTGGCAATATGCTCAATCACATGATTAAACACCACAAAATCATAAGTATTGTCTTTAAAAATCGCTAAACCTTGTGCATCAACGTTACAAAGATGTTGTGGATCAATGATTTCCTGTCCATGTAATTCTGGGAACATCGCCATTAAATCAGCGCGGCTATTTGCATCACAATATTCCATTTTGCAATGTTCAGGGACTTCAGCAGGTTCATGCAATGCACCAATTTCCAAACCCAGACCGCTTAATAATTGATAAGCTCCAGCACGGTGGGCAATCGGTGATTTTGCAGCAGCAGGTTGTAAACGGCGTAAAAAATTAGGTAACTTCATTGAAAACATAGGTTTATCCGAGAGATTGTGCGGAGGAAACGCAAGACTAAAATCCCCCGTTTTATGATTTAAATTAGGACTGTACGCAGGATCATTTTCAACCCATTTGCCCCATTTTTCACGCATATAAGCATCTTCACGTTGTAAGCGAGCCACTTTTTCAGGCGTATCTTCATAGCCACGACTCGCCGACTCATGATGATATAAATCTGCATACGGTGTCCACAAACTGCGCCAACCTTGAGAAGTCAATTTCAAACACAAATCAATATCATTAAAAGCCACCGCCAAATGTTCCGCATCCAAACCCTCAACTGCCAAGAATTTTTCCTTGCTCACAACCAAACACGCTGCCGTCACCGCTGAAAAGTTTTGAATAATCTGCGCTCGACCAAAATAACCCGTTTGTCCACGGCTGACATTTTTATGCGCATGTTCCGCCATGCCTGCCACGCCAAGTAATACGCCCGCATGTTGTAAAGTCTGATGCGGATACCATAATCGCGCACCGACTGCCCCAATATCTTCACGCACTGCATGACTGACCATTTCCGACAACCAACCACGGTTAATCACTTCAACATCATTGTTTAATAAGGCAATTAACTCACCTTCAGCCTGTTCAACTGCAAAATTATTAATCGCCGCATAATTAAACGGTTGATCGTATTTTAAAACTTTAGCGATGGACTGCTGTTCCAGTTCTTTAAAATAAGCTAAAGTCGCGGCATCATCACTACGATTATCCACCACAATAATTTCATAATTAGCATAATCTGTTTTACGGCTAATGCTCTGAATACATTGACGTAATAATTGCACTTGATTATAAGTTGGAATGATAATACTGACCAAAGGCAAAATCGCAGGCTGTGGATATTGCACCCGAATCATACCCGTCATAATGTTGGATTCATTCACCTCAGCCTCAATACCTTGGCGTTGCAAAAAGGCGCGAATCGCATTTTCTGCCGCAATCACTGCATACGGTTTTGCATCAGGATTACCCGCCGTGCTCTCTTCATGAATCCGCCAATGATATAAAATCCGTGGAATATGCCGAATTTGTTCAGACTCTAATTGCTCCGCCGCCCGAATCGCTAAATCATAATCCTGCGCCCCTTCAAGCCCTTCAGTAAAACCGCCAATTTGTTGTAATAATGTTGCTTTATACACTGCTAAATGGGTCACTAAATTATGTGATAAGAACAAATCGGGATTCCAATCAGATTTAAAATAAGCCCCAAACCGATGATTATTTTCATCAATCTTGTCTTCATCAGAATAAATCATTTGTGTGTTGGGATAAGCCAATAATTCCTCAACAACCCAATATAAAGCATGAGGTGCAAGTTCATCGTCATGATCGAGCAACGCCACATATTCACCTGTGACCAGTCCTAAAGCACTGTTTGACGCGGCGGAAATATGTCCATTTTGCTCACGGAAAACGACTTTAATCCGACTATCTTGTTGTTGATATTGTTGTAAAAGCTGTTTGGTATTTTCATCGGTTGACGCATCATCCGCAATACACAACTCCCAATTGCTATACACTTGTTTTTGCACCGATCCAATTACCGCTTTTAACCATTTTTCCTTGGTGTTATAAGTCGGCATCACAATCGAAATCAACGGTGGATTTACCCAAGATTCAGCCCGTTTTTGCATTTTCTGCAAAGTCTTACGGTCTAACGGATCATACAAACGCAACCACTTGTGATAATCATCATGTTGAGCTTGTGCAGTGGCAATGACTTCAGGTTTTGGAGCTTGCCAATTTAGCAGTTTTTTATATGGTTCAGCAAAATCTTTCGCTGTATGCTGTAAAATATGTTTTCCAACTAAAGTTTGAAATGCGCTAGCCGCTAATTTTTCCCGTAAATCAGTCTGTTCAATCATCTGCTTCATGGCTTGATACCATGACTCAGTATCATTTTTAGCGATAAGCCCATTTTGCTGATGTTGTACAATTTCATTATACGGATCAATGTCTGAACAAATCGCTGGAATACCTAACGCTGCATAATCCAAGAATTTAATGTAGGTTTTCTTCTCATTAAAGCTAGTGTTCTTCAGTGGAATAATACCAAATTGCCAGCGATTATTATCTCGCATCCATTGTATAAAACTGGCGTAATCATCTAAATTGCCATCAGTGGCTTCAGAAATTAAATTATCAGCAAAAATTTGCATTCCATCAGGTACACCGCCAATCACATCTAAACTGACTTTTTCACCGTATTCAGCCTTAATTTTATGATAAGCCGCTTTAACTAACATTAAGTCTTCGGTATGGGTTTTTGTGCCCATGTATAAAATATGAATTTTGCCATCAGGCGATTGTGGGCGCGGTTGAACGAATTGGCCGTTGTCTTGTGCTAACCAAATCTGTTCATCTAGTGAATTGGGCACACACAATACATTTTGATTCATATCATGAATTTGTTGCTGCAACTTAGGTGATGAAGTCACAACCAAGTCAGCATCACGGGTCACAATTTCCAATGCTTCTACTGCATCTTTTGCATAATTGCCGTGCATATCACGTTTTTTGAAAATATTGTACAAATCATCATCGGTTTCATAAATCAATTTGATATTCTGTTTTCGACAATGTTCAATTAAACGTCGAGCAGCCTCAGCATGAGGAAGCATGTGACGTTGCACAATGATGGCATCTGCTTGAATACTGAGTAAATATTCCCACGCAGTGTATATTTTAAAATTGATAAACTCAGCAACACTGGGATGTTGCAAAGGCAAACTAAGGCGAATGCTGGCAGAGGCTGAAGGCTCACCATTATGCAAAGCCACTAAGGCGGCTAAATTAATTTTTTTTTTGGGGTGATTCACATTTTGTGGACTATCGGTACGCTCATCATCATGTAACTGCTTGATACGCCAGTCCATAAAACCCTTCATTACTTGCTTAATATGATCTTTAGCCGTTTTACCCGCAGGTTTCATCATCAAGCGTAATGCAAGTTTTGTGATGTTATTGCCAGTTTTCCACGTTTGTGAGTTAAAAACCGCATTTAAGTCATGATTCACAACTTCAAGCCAATTGACTAATTTATGAATTTTCTCATGTTGGCGTAAGTTCAAACGATCCAAGTCAGCAAGTGCAATATTTTTTTCTTCAACCGCTAACCGTTCTAAATCTAAATCTTGGTTAATTTGTTCAATTTGCTGTGTATAAATACTTTCTTGTTGATTTGCTTGATGCGCATTGTCATCTAAACGTTGTGATAAATTAGTTTTTTGTTGTTCAAGTGAGGTGAGTTGCTCAGCCTTTTGATTCAATTCCTTATCACGTTCAACTACTTCAATGCGTAATTGAGTAAGTTGCTGATTAATCT
>JAYQWJ020000042.1:0-19886 GCA_035829175.2 Candidatus Albibeggiatoa psychrophila | reverse complement strand
ACATCCCACGCAATGCGCAGAATGTGTAGGATTTGATAATTAACGACGACAATTTGGATGTGAAGCGGCTTGTTGATAAAGTTGTTGAGCACCCGACATTTGACTTTGTAAATCATTAATCCGTGTTTCATGTGATGGATGCGTAGACATAAACTCTTGTGGTGCTTCTCCACTCCCTTTACTCATGTTGACCCATAAATTAACCGCCTCTTGAGGTTGAAAACCCGCGCGAGCCATAATTTGCAAACCCAGTTCATCGGCTTCACTTTCATGTTTGCGACTAAAAGGCAAAATTACCCCAAACTGTGCGCCTAAGCCTAATGCGCCCAATACGGTTTGTGCCGTTGTAGATTGAGGGTCAGAAAAGATAATTTGTGCTAATTCCATTCCCGTTTCTACTAACATTTGTTGAGAAACCCGCTCATTACCATGATTAGATAAAACATGGGCGATTTCATGTCCGATTACCGCCGCTAATTGATCCTGATTTTCAGCAACCGCAAGCAATCCCGTGTAAACGCCAATTTTACGCCCCGGTAGTGCAAACGCATTTACCGCTTCATCTTCAAAAACAACGATTTCCCATTCCTCTGAATCTTGTAATGTATTAAGCAAGGAATTGGTAACACATTGAACATATAAATTTACTTTAGAATCTGGTGCAGCAGGTGTTTCTTGCTTAATTGTCTGAAATGCCTGAACACCCATCACATCCATTTGTTCAATAGGCATAAAAGCCAATTGTTTGCGTCCTAAAGGCGTAGTCGCACAACTGACTAGAAGCAAAATAACAATCATAAGACTTATTTTTTTCCACATAATAAAACCTATAGGTGAGTGATTTCAATCTGATTATAGACGAAAAGCCATCTGAATTGGATTAAAAATCAACATCATCCAGATAAGTGTGGTGTTACATCCAATTTTACAAAATAGGTTGTGTATCTTGAGGGTCTACAGTAGGTATTGGTGCATCGGGTTTAGCTTGACCTGCTTCAACATTACCTGTGACCTTAATCAGTTGCAACTCATCATCAAAAAACAAACTAATCACTTGTTGCTGACGTGTACTTGAATTTCCTTTCTGAAAACTAAACAGATAATCCCAACGATTCTGGTGAAAGGCATCTTGCAATAAAGGGGTACCCATAATAAAACGCACCTTGCGTGAAGTGATGCCTAGCTCTAACTGATCTAACATTTCTTGCGTTATTACATTGCCTTGCTGTATATCAATTTTATACAAGCTACAATTTGATACTAATAAACTAAAAACAAAAACAATCATAAACTTCTGCATGAGATTACCCATTTAGTCACACAAACGCTTATGATAACCTACAATGTAGGAATTTTCGATTTTTGATTTTAGCAACAGATTTAATAATATAGACAGTGTAATAATTACAGGCTTTCTATTGCAATAGTTTCATAATCACGTAAAATTGAGTTTAGCTCCCATAACCCTGCTTTTATTTGATTACATTACCATTATGTCCAATCCCTTATTTGAGTCTCAACTTAGTAGTTTGCCGTTAGTACAACGTGGCAAGGTACGTGATATTTACGCAATTGATGAAAAATACACATTAATTGTTGCTAGCGATAGAGTTTCTGCGTTTGATGTTATTTTGCCGACCCCGATTCCCAATAAAGGCAAAATCCTCACCACAGTATCTAATTTTTGGTTTCATTTCTCCAGCAAACTGATTCAAAATCATCTGGTGCATGACATTACCTTAGAAGATATATTGCCCAATGCTGAAGAACGCCAGCAGGTCGAAGGTCGTGCGGTGATTGTACGCACATTAAATCCATTGCCTGTTGAAGCGATTGTGCGGGGTTATATTGCGGGTTCGGGCTGGAAAGATTATCAGAAAACAGGACAAATTTGCGGGATTGATATTCCTCAAGGTTTGCAATTGGCATCGAAACTGGAACAGCCGATATTTACACCGTCAACCAAAGCTGAGCAAGGCTTGCATGATGAAAATATTGATTTTGCAAAAACGGTTGAGTTAATTGGTGAACCCTTAGCCAATCAAGTTAAACAGGTGAGTTTAGAAATTTACACTTGGGCACGCGATTATGCCGCAGAACGTGGAATTATTATTGCGGACACCAAATTTGAATTTGGCACAGACAATGACGGTAATTTATATTTAATCGACGAAGTGCTAACCCCTGATTCATCACGGTTTTGGCCAACAAATCAATATCAAGAAGGTATCAGTCCACCAAGTTTTGATAAACAGTTTGTGCGTGATTATTTAGAAACTTTAGATTGGGATAAAACCCCACCAGCACCTGAATTGCCTGAAGAAATCACCCTAAAAACGGCGGCTAAATATCAGGAAGCTGAACAACGTTTAACAGCATCAAAAGAATAGAATTCAGCCATAAATAAGCAAACTGTTACGCCAGCATTATCTCAAAGTCTGGCAGTAACTTTAATCAAATATATCAATTGATTCCCCTAAAAGAGCACTCCCACATTATAAAACTATGGACATTTTTGGACTCAATTTACAAGAAATTTATTTTGCACTTATTGTTAGCATCGGCGCTTTTCTTATCGCATTGCTTGCAACTTGGTTTTCGCACCGTTTTGATAAACAAGCAGGTGACAGAAATAAACCCAAACGACGTAAAAAAACCTTTCGTTAACAAAGTTGTTTCCTACTCAAAAACCCACTAGAATCTGCTCTATCTTATAAAATCTTTCTAGCCTGCCCTAAAAAGCGATATTTTGTTAAATCACAGGTAAATCCAGATGAAAATAAAATTGCTGTTTGCGACTGTATTATCTCTTTGTTTGAACGTGGCGGCGTATGCTGAAACGGAAGTGCTCGATTTTATCGTTGCCGTCGTCAATGATGATGTGATTGTCAATACCAGTTTGCAACGTGAAATTATATTAGTTGAAAATAAACTGCTACAAAAAGGGGTGGCATTGCCTCCACGCGCCGATTTTGAACGCCAAGTATTAGACCGTATGATAATGAAATTATTACAGTTACAACTTGCTGAGCGTACAGGGGTGACAACAGATGATAATAGTTTAAATGAAGCATTGCGTAAAATTGCCGACCAAAATGGAATGGATATTCAGACTTTCCAGCAAATGATTGAACAAGATGAAAATTATAGTTTTGCCCAGTTTCGCCAAGAGCTTGGGGAAGATATGCTCATCGGTCGTTTACGTCAACGTCAAGTCACCAGCCGTATTAATGTGACCCAAAATGAAATTGATAATTTTCTTGCCAACCAAGTTCAGCAAGGTAATGCTCAAGACGAATACTTGCTTTATCATATTTTATTGGCATTGCCAGAATCAGTGTCTCCTGAACAGCTTGAAACCAATCGCCTGAAAGCACAAGGTATTTTGCAACAATTACAAGCAGATGCAGATTTTCAAACCATTGCGGTGCAATACTCAAATAGTCAAACAGCCACTGACGGCGGTAATTTGGGCTGGCGTAAAGCGGGCGAGATTCCATCACTTTTTGTGCCTGCATTAACTGCAATGAGTGTGGGAGACATCAGTGAATTGTTGCAAGATAGTAATGGCTTTCACATTATCAAATTGGTTGACAAACGCGGTACAGAACAATTCTTAGTGACCCAAACCAAAGCTCGACACATCTTGATTAAAACCAATGAATTAGTATCTGATTTTGATGCTAAACAGAAGTTGGAAAATTTGGCGGATGAACTGTTACATGGAGGAGCTGATTTTGCGCAATTGGCTCGAAATTATTCAGAAGATACGATTTCAGCCAGTGAAGGCGGTCAGATTGGTTGGAAAAACCCCGGTGACTTTCCACCTGAATTTTCGGAAGCATTAAATGAATTGAGGATTGGCGAATTAAGTCAGCCATTTAAAACCCGTTTTGGTTGGCATTTATTGCAAATAGAAGAACGTCGTGAACGTGATAATACCGAAGCTGCATTACGCGATAAGGCAACTCAACAAATTCAGAATCGTAAAACTGAGGAAAGTTTACAAATGTGGTTGCGCCAAATCCATGATGAAGCATATATTGAATACCGTTTACCAAGTTAAAATCAGCTTATACTTAAAAAGTTTTTGTTAAAAATGTCTATTTTGAGTAATAATCTTTAAATATGCACTTATAGCCAACTTTTTATAGCATAATCCGAAACAACTATATCAGCTCATTTGAATCATTTTAATTAATTATTTGAATGAGTTGATTGCCGTCTCATCATTTACCTAAAACCTACATAAATTATGATTATTCACCCAAGCCATGTTTAAACAATTCCGCAAATTTATTAAATATTATCCTGCTCAAGCTAAAAAATCGGTGCGATTGACCCGCAAGCAAGTGTATATTTTACCGACTCGACATGGTTTTTTGTTTGTACTGGTGTTATTTGTCATGTTGTTGGGTTCAATTAATTACAACAATAATATGGGTTTTTTACTCACATTTTTGCTTGCCAGCACCGCGATGGTGTCTATGTTGCACGCCCATTACATGCTACATGGCTTAAAAGTCTCTGTTGGTAAAGTGAATAAAGTCTTTGCTGGCGAACAAATTCAATTTCAACTTTGGATAGATAATCATAATCAATCCGCGCGTTATGCCTTGCATTGGTCGTTGGGTTATAAAAATATTACGTCTATTCTTAATTGGTCTTTAGGTCGTAATAGTGCCCCCACCCTTTTGATAACAGATATTCCAAAAGATCAGAAAACCATTATCACCATTCCTGTCATGGCTCAAAAACGTGGATTATTACAACTTGAAGCCTTAACTGTTTCGAGCCGTTTTCCCTTTGGATTATTTTATGTCTGGGCATTTGTCTATTTGGATGCTTCAACCTTGGTCTATCCCGCAGCGTTGGGGATGCGGCAATTACCCAAAGGTGCGCAGAATGATGCTCAAGGCGAAAATGCTTCAATGCAACTGGGTCAAGGTGGTGATGATTTTATTGGTTATCGAGATTATAAGATTGGTGATTCACCAAAACATGTAGATTGGAAAGCGGTTGCAAGAGGTCAGGGCTGGCATATCAAGCAGTTTGGCGGTGCAAATAGTACCAATTTATGGCTAAGTTGGGAGCAAGTTAAACATTTAAATGTTGAGGCGGCGATTTCACAATTATGTCTTTGGGTTTTAGTTGCGGACAGTCAAAATGCACAATATGGGTTAGAATTACCACAACAGACAATAAAACCAAATTGTGGTGAACAACATCGAGAAAAATGTTTAAATGTATTGGCGTTATATGGTGTAAATCCAATGCGGTGAATTTTAAAATTAATAGTAAAATCAATCGGTAAAACTATTAATTCAAACATGTTTAAACAGCTTGAGTCTTGTACCTGAGAGTTAATAGTCAGAAACTATGCGTTATCAAAAATATGCAACTGTCGTCATCCTTATATTGGCATTTAGCCTGTTTATATTGGGATATATTGTATTAAAACATCGCCAACAAGCTTGGTTAGAGCATGAATTTGTTGAAATAACTCAACACCAATCGATGTCAATCCAGCATAATTTGCAGCAACATTTTCAAGTTTTAAAGTCTTATTCGGCATTTTTCAGCACTTATCCTCAAGCAAAATACAATGATTTTAAAAACTTTGCTGATGTCATTCACTCTGAGCAACAAGACAGTTTATTAGCCTTGCATTGGATTCCAAGAGTGAGCGATGCAAAACGTTCAGATTACGAAAAAATCCTAAAACAAACCGATAGCAAGCAACAAATATGGCATAAAAATCAAACCAATCAACTGATTCCTGCACCAAAGCAAACAGAATATTTTCCCGTTTTATTTACTATATCAAATCAAAGCAGCGAATTATTAAATATTGGTTTAGATTTAACTGCTGATAAGTTGTTATGGAAAAATCTCAAACATGCCAGCGAAATAGGAATAATTTATACTTCTGAACCACTGACATTAAAACATCCGCTGCGACCACCACAACAAGTTATTTTACTGATTCAACCCGTCTATCAAACGCCGCTCAATGTTCAGACAATTCAACAACGACAACAATATTTACAAGGCTTTATCGTTGGTGTATTTGATATTCAAAAATTGCTTAATAGTGCATTACAACATCTTGCTAATAAAAATATTCTGGTTCGCTTAAAAATACCTGTTAAGGATAGAGCTGTTTATGTGCATCAAGCTTATCCATATGAAATGAGTGAGAATTTTGCGCATAAGAGTTTAAGTTTACTCGTGGCGGGACGTGTATGGGAAGTCCAAGCTTTTGTAGATATTTCAAATATACATAAGATTTCCTCAACGTGGTTAGAAGCCATTTTATTTTTAAGTGCTAGTTTTCTTATTTTGTTGATTATATCGCTATTTTTTCAATATTTGCGTTATTTAGAATCGATTAAAAAATCTCAGCGACAACTGGCAGAATATAATTCGCAACTTGCAAATAAAGTGAATCAAAGTGGTCAAGCATTGCATGAATCACATGAACGCCTTAAAACCATTTTAAATAGTTTGGAAGCTATGGTTTGTGTGGTTGATATGGATACTTATGAAGTCTTATTTGCGAATAAAGCCCTTAAATACATACATGGCGTGGGAGATGTTGAGGGTGAAATTTGCTGGAAAAGCTTTCATTCCAACCTAGAAGAGCCTTGTGATTTTTGCACCAATAAACAGCTTATCAATAAATCAGGTCAACCAACGGGTTTATACACTTGGGAATATTGTAATCCTTATACTGGCAATTGGTATTTAATGCAGGATAGGGCGATTCCTTGGACAGATGGGCGTATTGTACGTTTAGAAATTGCAACCGATATTACTGAAAGAAAGGAAATGGAAGTGATATTGCGCGAAAGTGAACAATATCGACGCACCTTGATTGAAGAATCGACCATTGGTTTAGTGCTGATTAATATGGATGATAATGGTAGTTTTTCTGAGGTGAATTCAGCTTTTGCCAATAGTTTAGGCTATAAAGTAGAAGAAATGATCAATAGCGTCACTTTTTGGGATTTAACCCCTGAAGAATATCACCCCAGCACCCATAAACAACAAATTATCTTAAAACAAACAGGACGTTTTGGCCCTTATGAAAAAGCCTATTTACACAAAGATGGGCATCATGTCCCTATTCGTTTATCGGGTTTATTAATTAAGCATAAAGGCTGTACTTTTATTTGGGCCAATGTGGAAGACACCACTTATCAAAAACGTGCTCAAGAAGCCGAAGCCGCCAAAGTGATTGCAGAACAAGCCAATCGCGCTAAAAGTATCTGTTTGACCAATATGAGCCATGAACTACGCACGCCATTGAATGCAGTTTTAGGTTATACCCAAATTTTATCCCAATCGAATAATTTAACCCCAGAGCAATATGAAGGCTTGAGTATTATTCAGCACAGCAGCGAGTATTTGTTGAATCTCATCGATGATATTATGGATATTTCTAAGGTTGAAGCGGGCAAATTAGAACTACTTGTTGAAGATTTCAACTTTGAAAGTTTTATTAAAAATGTAGTGGATTTATTCCGCGTTCGCGCCTTGCAAAAAAGCATTGAGTTTATTTATCAGCCTTTGGAAAATGCACCTTATCTGGTGTATAGCGATGAAAAACGTTTGCGCCAAATTTTAATTAATTTACTCAGCAACGCAGTAAAATTTACCCCTGAGCATGGTTGTGTCACCTTGGCATTGTTGCGGATTTCAGAAAATAAAGTGCAATTTAAAATTAGAGATACGGGCATTGGCATTGCGTCTGAAGAAATAAGCAAGATATTCATGCCGTTTCAACAAGTGGGTGAGAGTGACGCTCATGCAGAAGGCGCGGGTTTGGGTTTAGCTATTACGCAAAATTTAATCAAATTACTCAATGCGGACTTACAAGTGAATAGCGTGTTGGGACAAGGAACAGAATTCTGTGTCACAATGACATTGCCAGAAAGTCATAGCACTGAAACCTTGCAAAACAACGATATTATGGGTTATCAGGGCAGCTTGAAAACCTTATTGATTGCAGATAAAGTGTGGGAATATCGCACTCGTTTAAAGAATTTTTTATCGCCACTTAATTTTAATTTGCTAGAAGCAGATTCAATTCATGCTCTATTTGATAAGCTGAGTCAAAAACCTGATGTGTTATTAATCGACATTAATTTATTAAACCAATTGCCAGCAGATTCACTAGCCCAAGACAATGTATTGCAACATATTCCATTGATTGTCACCACTGAACAAGGTTTGTCTTACGTTGAAACAGCGATTAATTATCAAGCTCTATTGACGAAACCTTATGATAAATCAGCCGTTTTAGCCAGTTTAAAACATGTTTTGGATTTGATTTGGATTATGCAAAAAAATGAAGCTGAGCAAGCTAATAATCTGGATATGAGTTTGGAATCAGGTTTGATTAATCAGCATTATCCTTTATCCGCACAACAAATTCATCAGCTATATAATTTAAGCATGATGGGAGATATTAAAGGCATCTTAAATTTTGCCCAGCAATTGCAGCCAGATAAAAAGCTTGCACCATTAGCGCAACATATCCATCAATTAGCAAAACAATTACAATTAGAACATATTTACCAAATTGCAACCCATTATCAGGATACTCTGCAATGAGCCAGCTCACAGTCAAAGATAAGATATTAATTGTAGATGATATTCCAGCCAATATGTGGGTGTTATTAGAAGTTTTAAGCGATGCGGGTTATGATGTTTTACTGGCGCAAAGTGGTGAGCAAGCCTTACGAGTGGCGGAATATGCCAGACCTGCGTTAATTTTACTCGATGTCATGATGCCCAATATGGACGGTTTTGAAGTGTGTCGCATTCTTAAAGCCAATCCAAATTTATGCAAAATCCCTGTTATTTTTATGACCGCCTTAAGCGATACGATTAATAAATTAAAAGGCTTTGAATTAGGTGCAGCCGATTATGTGACCAAGCCCATTCAATATAAAGAAGTGTTGGCGCGGGTGTCAGCTCATTTAGAAGTGCATAAATTACAAGCCATTTTAGTGCAACGTAATGCCGAGTTAGAAACTTTTTCACGCATGGTGGCACATGATTTAAAAAATCCACTGAATGCGGTGATTAATTTAACTGAAATGATAGCCGATGACTGTGAACAGAATAGCGATGTGAATAAAACCAAAGCACTTAGTCGATTACGTTGGGTTTCACAAGCAGGGCAACAAATGATGAATATTGTGGATGCCCTGTTATTGATGGCAGGTATTGCACAAAATAAGAATGTAGATATTGACGTGGTAAATATGAATCAAATTGTTGATGAAGTCATACAGCAACGTTTGTTATATATGATTGAAGAACATCACGCTGAAATTATCCAACCTCCCAGTTTCCCTACCGCCTTAGGTTACGCGCCGTGGATTCATGAAATCTGGGCAAATTACATCAGCAATGCGATTAAATATGGTGGTCATTCACCGAAATTACAATTGGGTGCAACACCGTTGGAAGATGGCATGGTTCAGTTTTGGATTAAAGACAATGGGCGCGGGTTGAGCGATGAAGAACAAAAGAAATTATTTAAACCATTCACCCGTTTGCATGATGGTGATGGACATGGTTTAGGTTTATCAATTGTGCAGCAGATTACAGAAAGATTAGGCGGAAAAGTTGGGGTTGAAAGTCAATTAGAACAAGGCAGTCGGTTTTATTTTACCTTGCCTTCTTTGGATAAAGACTAAATAATTTATCAAACTGAATTTAATATGAGAAATATGTTTAGCCGCTGCAAATTGTAACGATACAAATTGTGGAGCAGAGATGCAAAACGAGTTTTCATTTAAATCAAAGCCGCCTGTTTATCTCATAAGAATCATCTCAAAATTCACTACACTATCAACTTTTTTAATTTTTATACTGAAACAGTTTTGCTTTGATTGCGCCACTTTGCTAGCACATAGAAACAAGTTATATTAAAATCAAGCAACAAAATTATTACAAAATTGGAAATCCAATATGACAACACCTGCTGCGTATGATGAATTGCCTTACACGGGTATTTTAGGTTGGGACTTTCAGCCCAGTGCTTTGGCAACTTATGCCACCTTATTTGGTTTACAGCCGCCATTAGTGTTAAAAAGCCGTATTTTAGATTTGGGCTGTGGTGATGGCACGAATATCATCGGTATCGCGCAAGCTATGCCACAAGCGGAATGTGTTGGGCTTGACTTTTCTCCGAAACAAATCGAAATGGGGCAAGCTGTGATTGATGGTGCAGGTTTGACCAATGTGACTTTGCAATGTGCTGACATCAATGAAACGGATATAGAAACGCTAGGAAAATTTGATTATATCGTCTTGCATGGTACATTTTCATGGGTCGCGCCTGAAACACAAGAAAAAATCCTCGAAATCTGCAATCAAAATTTAACACCCAATGGCATCGTCTATGTCAGTTATAACGTTTATCCCGGTTGGTATATGCAGCGAATCATTCGTGACTTAATGATGTTTCATACCGAACCGCTTACCAACATTCGTGAAAAAGTGAAAGACGCGCGTGCAGTTGTTGATTTCGTTAAGCAACACAATGAAAATAAAGAAGGTTTATACGGGAAATTGTTAGACGAAGTGTCAGCATTGGTTGCTCAACAGCCTGATGATCACATTGGTCATGAGTATTTAGAAGAGCACAATCATCCTTATTACTTCCATGAATTCCTTGCTAAAACTCGACAAAAAGGCTTGGAATATGTTACTGATGTTGAATTCCGTCGCTATTTGCCAACCGATTATGAAACCTTAGAATCTTATGAAGAAATGTTTCGCGGCGATATATTCTCACGCGAGCAATATTTAGATTTTTTCCACAATCGTAATTTCCGTAGCAGTGTTTTATGTCGGCAAGGTGTGCCTATCAGTCGTGAATTAGATTGGGAATTAATGCCACGGTTTTATGTTGCAGCACAGATTCCAGAATTAACCCCAGATTATGTGCATGAAAATAAAGACTTCTCATTAAATACTAGCCGTGAAGTTGTTGAAATTGATAACCAATTTGTTAAAGCCGCCTTAATCACTTTGACAAATACTTATCCACAAGCTATTGCTTTTGAACAATTATTTAATGTGTTATGTTCTAATTTGACACCTGAAAGCTTAGCGGTGATTGATTTGCAAGAATTAAAAGATGGCTTGGCGGAAGAGCTACATTATTTGTATTGTGCAGAAGCAATTGAATTACATACTCATCCTGTGCTATGCCTAGCGGAAGTTAGTGCAAAACCAGTCGCACCACCATTGGCACGTTGGCAGGCTAAAAATGGCAAAAATGTTGTCAATATGCAGTGTAAAACGGGTGAATTAGATATTGTTGCAATGCAATTATTACCACATTTAGATGGCACAAATACCCATGATGACTTGTTGAATATTTTGCTTGATTTACAAAAACAAGGCATCTTTGCAGTTGAAGGGGTAGCTGATAACGCAGCAATCCGTGAAACATTTAGTTCAGCATTAAACAACACATTGCAAGCATTGGCTAAGAATGCACTGTTAATAGGCTGATTTTGATAGATTAAGCGATTGGCAGCTTTCATAGCATCACTGAGAGCTGCCTTTTTTAGGAAGATACAAAAAGACGGCTTATTAAAACGATATTTGCTTATTTTCAATGTTCTGCGTAACGTGAGGTTAAGAAATCTATCAACAGATTCCAATTGAGTAAAGACCTGACAGAAACTTGAGAGCTATCAGGTCTTATTAGTTTTCTACAAATCCTTAAGCAACGTTTTCAAAGCTGCATCCCATGACAAATCTCGCGCTTGACGATAAACAGAAAAATCTTTGAACCATGGGGTTTGTCCTTGTGCAAGCCATCGCCATTCTGCTGGAAAAGGCACTAACACCCGTGCAGATTGACCCAAACCCGCCAGCAAGTGCATATTGGTATTGCTCACACCAACATAATCATCTAACAAACTAAGCAACGCTAACATGCCTTCCAAATCATCGTTATACCAACTCATGTCATGAGCAGTTTGCCCCAAAGCCTGAGAAAATTGTTCAATTTCCTGAATTTTTGGATTACGCTGCAAAATCACATAAGTGCCTTTCACATTGCTTAATGTTTTACCAAGTAAGCTAGGTTCAATTTGCTTAAATAATTTCTTAGTGCGTCCTATTTGTTGCGTACCCGCCCGCCAAGTAATGCCAATATAAGGCGGTTTACCCAATTTAGCTAAATGCTGCTGCATCAAAGTGACTTGCTCAGGTAAAACTTTCAATTTCAAAGCTTTGGGCAATTGATTAGCATTTTTAATACCCAATAACAATGGCAAATCAGCGACTAACACTTGATAATCAGCTTGCGGTAATGGATTGATATATTGCGGCAACACTTCATCAATTAAGTCAATGCGCCGTAAAACCGTCGTTAATTTATTACCTGATCGATATAATACTCTTGCACCACGCTGTTTTAATAAAGCAATGAAACGTAAGAAAAACAACTCATCACCTAAACCCTGTTCTTGATGAACTAAAACCTTTTTACCCGTTAAATCTCGTGGCAATTCGGCTATTGGACTTAATTTTTCTTGAGTATTTAAACGCTCTTCGCGCCACAAATATTCAAGCCATGTTTCTGAACCAAACCGCCCCAAAGTCAATAAAACCAGTGCCTTCCCTAAATGCCCCATAGCATATTTATCATTCAGCGCAATCGCCTTTTTGCAACATTCCAACGCTTTATCCAATTTTCCTAAACTGATGTACACACTATTCAAATTATGCTGCGCTTCTGGAATATTAGGCTTGAGTTTTAAAGCTTTTTTATAACACTTCTTGGCTTTATCCAGTTCGTTGGATTCTTTATAAATGACTCCTAAATTGATATAAACTTCTGCCAAATCAGGTTGAATTGTAAGGATTTTTTCATAAACATTAATCGCTTGCTTAAATTCACCTAAGTCAGAATAAGTATTACCGATATTATTCAGGGCTGCAATATGTTTAGGCTCTTGTTTCAAAATGATTTTATAACAATCAATCGCCTCTTCGTACCGCTCTTCTAAACGCAATAAATTGCCTAAATTACCCCATGTATCAAGACTTTCAGGCTGCAATACGATGGCTTGACGATAACAGGCTTCTGCTTGAATCATATCTTGTTTTTTCTTACATTCAGCGGCTTTTTTAATTAAAGACTCAAAATCTAACTTTTGTAATCGTTCGCTTCCATAATTAAGCACTAAATCTCTTTGTAATCCAGCAATTGCAGGTAGCCAGTCTAAATGAGTTGTTTGGCGATAAATACGAAAACCCTTAAACCAAGGTGATTCATTTCCCTCATAAGTCCAACGCCATTCAGCAGGGTTAGGCACAAGCACTCGGGCGGTTTTACCGATGCCAGCCAACAAGTGCATATTGGTATTACTCACGCCAACATAATCATCTAAACAAGACAATAAAGCTAACATTTGCTCTAAATCATCATTTAAAGCACTAAAGTCATGAACAGGTCGTCCTAATGTGTTAGAAAATTGCTCTAATTCATCTTGTTTCAAATTACGTTGCAACACTAAAAAAGTGGCTTTAATGGGGGAAAGACATTGCGTGATAGTTTTTAAACTAATTTCCTTTGATAGAATTTTGCGCTTGCCACGTTCTTCCAATTTAACACCTGCTTGCCATGTCACACCGATATAAGGCGGCTCACCTAATTGCTTGAGTTTGGCACGCATCGCCTCAATTTGTTCCGCTTCAACAGATAAAGCCAAAGGTGCAGGGATTTCAGATACATCCTTCATCCCCAACATAAATGGCAAATCACCAATCATAATGTTGTAATCAGCTTCTGGAAAAGTCGTTGCCTTCGCTTCAATTAATTCATCGACCCAAGGCTGACGTGCGATGATATTCTTGATTTTATTGCCAACTCGATAAGCTATCCAAGCACCGCGCTGCTTTAATTGTGGGGCAAAACGTAAAAAAAACAGTTCATCGCCTAAACCTTGGTCTTTATGCAGTAAAAAGCGTTTTCCTGTCAAATCTTGTGCTAATGGTTCAACAGGACTTAAACTTGAAAATAAGTCGTGCTCAACTCGATTATGTCGCCAATGATATTCCGCCCAACCGCAATCAAATCGGCGACTTGTGAGACAACACATTGATTTGCTTAAATGCGTATCCGCAAAATCGGGGTTCAATTTAATGCCTTTGTCACAATATTGCAGAGCTTCGTCAATTTGCCCCATTGCACGTAATAATACACTCATATTGTTGTATAATTTAGCATTATCAGGCTGTTGCATCAAAGTGGCTTGATATTGTTGATATGCTTCTTCTAATAAGCCTAATTCTAATAAAGTTGAACCTAAATTATTTCTTACTTCATATAGTTGCGGTTTAATTGTTAAGGATTTTTCAAAATATTCCCGCGCCGTCTCATATTCCCCACGTTCTTTATAAATTGAGCCTGCATTACTGAACGCTTCAGCATTATTCGGATCAAGGCGTATCGCTTCATGATAAGCATCTAAAGCATCGTCATATTGGTCTTTTTCATACATTAATTTGCCAATTTGAAAATAAGCCGTTGCATAAGTCGGGTTGCGCTGTAAAACATGTTTTAAGGTTTGTAAGGCGTTTTCAAATTCTTGTTTTTGCTCGTAAATTTCCGCTAAATTCACATAAGCTTGAAGTAAGTCTGGATTGAGTTTTAAAGCTATTTCACAATGTTTTAAGGCTTGTTCCAGTTTATCTTGCGAACGCAACATGATACTTAAATTATGGTGCGCATCGGCGTAATTTGGCTGAATCGTCAATGCTTTGCGGTAAAAGGTTTCAGCTTGGGTATAATCGTCATCGGCTTTATACGCGCCACCAATATTGTTGTACGCAACGGGATTGTTTGGTTTATAGCGTAAGACTTTTTTGTAACATTGAATTGCTTGCGCATTATTTTCTAATTCTCGATATACATTGCCTAAATTTCCCCAAGCTTGAATATGTTTTGGATTAAGTTTGATGGCGTGACGATAAGTTGTGATTGCCTCATCATATTGTTGTTGGGCACGATATACATTCGCAAGATTGCAATAATAATCCGCCGCCTTTGGATTGAGTTCTATCGCTTGTTGAATCAGTTGCGCCGCTTGTTCATGTTGATTGGCTTGATGGGCTAAAACCCCAAGTAAATGCACTGCATCGCTAGATTTAGGATTTTGTTGTAAGACTTGTTGATAAATCTTTTGTGCTTCGGCTAAACGCCCAGCTTGATGATGCTGAATACCAATATCGAGTAAATTAATTTTTGCCATGAGAATCGCTAGAAATGTCCATTATTAGATACATTTTACTGCATCTTTACCAAAGAGGATAATTTTATACTCAGGTTATACACGGAATAAGATTTTGTAAATTTCACAACATAAAAAAGTTTGTTGAACAGCACTTTATAAACGAAGATATTTCAAACAGAAAAGTTAAACATTGCTCTAAAGTCTATAAATAAGCTTGAGTCCAATGTAATAGTAGTTCTGATGTTTTTAAAAGTATAAAAATTACGTCGAACTCAAGTTAGAATTGATAACGTGTTTCCAGAAATATGTTTCTATCTGCTAGAGGAATATCATGATGGAATAGAGATATAGAAAATTATGAGGTGGGACTTTGATTGGATTATCAATGAATTTATGGGTATAGAAGCAAAAAGCCTGACAGAGGAGATTCCATCAGGCTTTAAATACTTTATTTAGATGAGTCCACTTGGTAAAACGCATTACGCGCCTTCAAAAAGCGTTCGTTTAACTCACTCGCTTGCTCAGTAGACACCGCACCTGCTAAATAAAAACTTTGCTCAATCTCTTGTGCTTCAGCCACTTTATTTTTAGGTTCAGAATAACCACCTTGCATTGCTTCAGATAAACGTGCGACTTGATAAGCCATACGTGCTTTTGCTTCTTCAGCAGGAGAATCGATACTCGATAAAATCTCCATCCGAATACACAGTTCTTTACGTTTTCCCAATATCTCTTCAGAATAATCAAACTTGCCTGTTGTCGCCATTTTGCACGCTTTTTCAAATCGGCGCGTAACATTCTTGGCAGCTGTCTTATCAAATAATTCAGGAATCGCATTCCACTCAGCTTTGGCAGCGTCTACGGCTTCCTCTGATGCCTCAGTTAAATGCTCCAATTGGGCACATAATTTTGCACGTTGATGCAAGTATTCTAATTGAGCATGAAGCTCATTCGCCCGCTCAGATTGACATTGTTTATCAAACTGTTCTAAAGCCCGTTGATAACGACGCTCAATGCTTTCCAACGCTTTTTTCGGCACTTCACCCGCCGCTTGCCATTGCGATCTTAAATCACGTAATGTCGATTTAGCTTCTTTAAGTTCAGCACCTGATAATTGGTTTAGAGCTTCAATTTGCTCACAAACTTCTTTTTTCTTATTTAAGTGATTTTGTCGTTCTTGCTGACGTTCTTCTTGTTTCTGTTTCCGACGATCAAAAACAATATCACATTCTTTACGGAAGGTTTTCCACAAATTACGTTCATCTTTACGCGAACCCGGAACTGTCACATGCCATTGAGCTTGTAACTTTTTCACTTCCTCAATTCCCTCAGACAAATCTCTAATTTCGAGGGCTTGAATCACTTTTGCAGTTAAATTTTCACGGAACTGAAGGTTGGCTTTACGTTCAGCATCTAATCGCTTATCTATCGGTTGCATTACAGCATCAAAGCGGGTTTGTAATGGTTTTTTCTGCTTGCGGTCAGTTGGTCCAACATTACGCCAGTTTTTTTCAAATTCACGGACTTGATGATGAATTGCTTTCCAATCAGGCTGTTCCCAGTCAATCGTCGCGTCAAATGCTTCTAAGTCAGCACACACAATTTGTTTTTCTTCAAAATGCTGGTGTCGTTGCTGTGCTTGGTCTTCAAAATAACTTTTGCACGGTTTATACGCTTCATTACAGGCTTTGTTAAAACGTTCCCACAATGTTTGCGAATGACCTTTTGTGCCTAAGCCTTTCCATGTTTTCTGTGCATCACGAATAATACGCGCCGTTTCTTCGGGATTGTCATCAGGGTTTTCAATTAAATGTTCGATTTCTTCACATAAACGTTCACGCTCAAGGTCATCGCCCCATTTTTCCCACTTGTGTAATTCACGGATTTTGGTAGTAATCGCTTGAACACGTTTTTCTAAAGCTTTGTAACGTTTGGAAGAAAGACCTTTGATGTCTGCAAACAAAGTGCGTGCTTCACTGTCATGAGGCATGGCTTTGTGTAATTCACCCGATTCAAGATATTTTTCCGCTTCATCCAAGCAAGTTTTTAAGGCTTCGATATCTTGCTCACGATGCTTGTCTTGTTCCTGACGGTGCGCATCGATGGATTCGGTTAATTCAGCAAAACGGGCTTTTAAATCATTGATACATTTTAAATCGACATCTGGGAAATCGACTTCAGCCCAACGTTCTTGCAAGGTTTTGATATGACGACCACGCAATGAGGCATCTTCACTCAGTAATTTTTCACCTTCATTACAAATTGTTTCGAGTTTACAAGCTAAACGATAATAAGTTTGTAGGGTTTTTAAATGTTGGGTGACTGATTTGAATGTGGCTAGATAACGGGTTTGCCATTGTTGTTCTTCTTTGGCATCATCTAGCGCAGTGCCCGCTTGCCATTGTTGTTGCAGCTCATTAATGGTTTGAGAAAGTGTTTCACTCTCTTCATCTTCAATCAATTCGCGTTTTTCTAAATCGGCTAGAATTTGGTCTAGTTTATCGCAGACTTGTTGTTTCAAATCACGAACAGGGGCAAGTTCATCTTCACGTTTTTGTAATTCAGCTTTTTGCTTTTCATACTCAGCATAAGCCGTAGTAAATGCAAGTTCCGCTTTGTTATAACGTTCGGCACAATCGGCTTCAGCATATTCTGCAAGGGATTGCCAGCGGTCTTTTAAGCGTACATATTCTGCATGCTCTTGTTCCCACGAAGTAATCGTATTGTTATTACGACCAAATAACTCCAATTTTGTGCAAATCGCATCTGATTCAGCACGTACTTTAGCGGGACGTTCTTCCACTTCATTCATCGCATCTAGCTTGTCTTTTGCGATGCGGGTTACTTGTTTATCCTTACTACGAGCGGCTTTGTAAACACGTTCTAAGGTTGATTTTTGAGTGAGTTTTTCTACGGCTTTTAAACGTACATCACGCACTTCATCATTAATTGCAATGTCACCTAATAAACCTTCGCGTTCAATTTTTGTCACTGCTGCCAAACGCAATTCGGGTTCTTTGCCATGAGTTGCAATTGCCTCTAAACGATCGCCTTCGAGCTTTGTTACCCATTGTATGCGAGCATCTAAGTCATAAGTTGATGCTTTTTGTCCTGTAACAAGCTGTCTAAATAGTTGAGTTGCAGTTTCCTTAACCGCATCCTCTTCTTCTTGTGCACGTCGAATAACTGTATCCAATAAGGATAAATCAGTCACTCTGCGAATTGCAGCTTGCCGCACAATGGCAGCTTCATCGTTTAACGCCAGTTCTTGGATGAGTTTGACATCTTCAATATCATCTATTGCTGACTTCCGCACTTCTGGATCGCGGCTTTCCCATTTGGCTTTGACAAGTTTATCTAAAATCATATTGGTTCTTTTAGCTAGTAGTGGTGACGGTGGCAATTACGGTGGTGTTGCAGAAATGATTAATGTATAACGTATCCTTAAGTTTTACCGTGAGTTACTGATTCGACATAAACTCGTTATTATACCAAGCTGTATATTTTTTTCTAGGTAAAATCAGCTTTGATAACAGGGTTAGTTTATATAAAATAAGTACAATTTTGAATCAATAGTTTATACATAATCCAAAAGTGATTTTTTAACTTGCAAGGTATTAACAAGCCAAGATATTGATTTATTTATGAGCACCGATGAATTCTTCGCTTCACTATACAGGGTTGTTATCTCTATTTCAGTCCCTAATTGCTAAATTTACTTATTTCGTTTCTAAAAAAGATAAAATTCTGAGCATTCCGTTTTTTGCATCAAGTATTAATAAGTATTTTTGGATTTATAATGCCACACTCTGAACAACGCTTTTTGACTTCACAATCTTCTTAATCTATCCAAAACATCAGATTCATTTATACAACCTTTCAGAAAACATGATTTTTCATTAACGCAATGAAGAACACTAACAAGACTTAATTGCACTTTGCCATGATTGAGAATCCTATCTTTAACATGGACGAAGTGACGAAAATCCAGCCATAGCAGCCTAGAATGCCATATTTATCGTCAGTCCGTGCGATTTATAACGGTAAAACTTTTAATAACCACTTGAATTTATTGTATTATTTTTATATAGGATAGAATGGCATTGCCTTTGCTCTAAAATAAATATCTTTAAATAACATAGACTAAGAAGAGTAAATCATGTTTAATATTGACGATTATGTAGAATTCTACTTTGAAGGTCGGGAATTATTTTCTAGCACTCGGGTGGATGTGAAGGGTCAAATCACGCGTGTTAATGAATTAGGTTGCTTTGTTAAAATTACAAATATTGAGCCAGAAAATAACTTGATGATTGGTGGTCGAACCTATCGCTTAGGCGATGAATTATATATGCTTAATAGTGCATTACGTTTGTGTCAGGAAGATCAAATCAATGCTGGTGGAAGTTTGGTTAAAGATAATTTAGCGTGGATTTGGGCAGTGTTATCTATTATTTTTATCCTATTATGGTTTATTACTCAAAATGGAACGTATTAATACTTGATAATAAAAACTTTTTACGTTGTATTAATAAAATTATTGACCCATAAAATCTTGTTTCAACAGAACGCCACTCCATAGGAGTGGTTTTTTATGTAGGCATTTTT
>JAYQWJ020000041.1:0-10316 GCA_035829175.2 Candidatus Albibeggiatoa psychrophila | reverse complement strand
ACAATGTGAGCTTCGCCTGCTTGATTAAAATGTGTGAGTTCTGACATGAGGGTTTGATCTTTGAAATGTTTTAATAGTTTGAATAGGTTTTCTGGATGCGTTTGGTTTATTTAAAGCCATTTTAATTTAGTGAACAGCACTATCTTTTTTTTAAATTTTCTAATTTATTTAGCCAACTGTCAAAGTGCGGGCATTTATCTCTGATGGTTGGTATGCCTATCGCCTCGGAAATTACTTTGCCCATGAAAACTTTACGATAACTTGTTGTGAGTCGTTCAATTTGTTTTGACGGCGCATTTTTAGGGGTATTGTTAATTTCTTCAGGTTGATGATTATGGTTTGCAAGAATATTATTAATTCCTTGAACAGGACTGTTTATTTTATCCGCTAATATCTTTGCATTGCTAAATAATAAAGCTTCAAATTCGTGCATTGAAATATAGGGAATAAAGCGTTTTTTAACCTGAAATTTAGGATAAGCTTGTTGTATCTGTTCAAAAGTCGCATTTTCTAAAATCTTGGCTTTTTCTTCAGCGGTCAAATTTTGCCCCGTTTTTACTTGGCGCATTATACGCTCTAGTCCCGGCCAATCACTATCAATCCGAAAATAATCAAACATGGTTGAAATATAGGTGTCAGGACGTTGTTTTAGGTAATTTCCAATATCTTTTTTTGCTCTTTCAAAGCTAATCGCGCCACCTTTATGTCCTACTTTGCCAATCAAATGAGCTTGTAGAAAAATACTTTGAGAGGCTAAGTTTGGAGCAAGCACCTCACGTATAAATGTTTGTTCTGTTTGTCCTTCAACAATGACATGAATTTCAATATAACTCATGAGATGGATGCCCAGAAATAATATTTTTATGCCATAGTTCGCCTAATGAATAATCTTCTAACCAATGGGTTAATTCATCTGGGTTTAAGCGTTTGAATTCAGATGCGCCATGAAGCCGATTGACTATAATCACATCTTTAGCATCAAAATAGTCAACTAAAGCAGGAGATTGAGTCGATATAATGACTTGCATTTTTTCAGAAGCCGCTTGAAACAGTTCTGCAAGAATCCCAATTGCATAAGGATGTAAACCCAATTCTGGCTCATCAATGATAATGGTAGAAGGCGAATTTGGCTGTAATAATGCGGTTGTCAGACAAATAAAACGCATTGCCCCATCAGATAATTGACTGGGACGCATAGGGTAGTCGTTTAAACCTTTTTGTCGCCAATTGAGTCGTATTTGTTCTTGCTGATTGGGTCTTAAAATAAAATCATCAAAAAATGGAATAACCAAGCGAATTGTTTCTATAATATTTCGATAGCATTCAATATGTTGCTGATTCAAATAAAATAAAAATGGCGCGATATTCGAGGCATCAAAAAATAACTTTTCATTATGTCCCACATCTTGATAACGACGCATTCCTGCTAGTATTGACGTATCGTGAAAATGGTAAGGCTGCCAATTACATATTGCATTATAGGTGTACCATGAAGCATTATGAGAATAATTATATCCTTCCAAATCTTTATCTTTTAGAAGTTGCGGGTCAAAATGACCATTTCCTAAATCTTTAGTTGTATTTCTTTGTAAATAATGACGTTTTTCAGCGTTAATTAGAAAAAAACCATCTTCAGTAGGTGCTAATTCAAATTCATATCCATTTTGCCCAAAGAGCATTTTAATATGTATTTTTGGGGTTTGTTTTATACCGCCAAACAGATAAGCGTCCGCATTACTTTGAATAAATTCTTTAAGCCCTCCAACCCGCATCATCGAAGAAATCATACGAAATAATTCAATAAAATTACTCTTTCCCGCACCATTTCCACCAATCAGCACATTGAGATTAGTTAATTTAAAATCTTGCAATGATTGAATGGATTTAAACCCTTCGACAGTCAATTGTTCTAAAGGTGTTTTATTCTCAGACATGGTATTCTTTTGATTATTAAAGATATGCTGAGTGTGGTTTTAATGCAAAGCGGATTTTATTGCCCACACTCTAACATCGTTAGAACAATTTAAAAATTAAGCAAACTGTTCAGGTATTTGACGATGCCAATCTGTTACTTGTTGATATTGATGTGCAACGTTTAATAACTTCGCTTCATCAAAATAGTTTCCAATCAATTGCATCCCAACAGGTAAATTATTCACAAAACCTGCTGGCAATGACATCGCTGGCAAACCTGCTAAATTCACTGCAATTGTATAAATATCAGATAAATACATAGTCACAGGATCGTCGGTTTTTTCACCAATTTTAAATGCAGGCGTTGGCGTGGTCGGGCCTAAAATGATGTCCACTTTTTCAAACGCGGCTTTAAAATCATCACTGATTAAGCGACGAATTTGCTGGGCTTTCAAATAATACGCATCGTAATAACCTGCTGATAATGCGTAAGTCCCGACCATAATCCGCCGTTTCACTTCCGCGCCAAAACCCTCACCACGAGAACGTTTATACATATCAACCAAATCGACAGGATTTTCACAACGATAACCAAAACGCACGCCATCAAACCGCGATAAATTTGAAGAACATTCGGCAGGCGCAATAATATAGTAAGCAGGCACAGCTAATTTATTATTTGGTAATTCAATTTCTTCAAAAGTCGCACCCAACTGTTCTAATTGTTTAATCGAAGCTTGTAATGCTGCATTTACTTCTGGGTCTAAACCTTCACTAAAAAAGTCTTTAGGCAAACCGACTTTTAAGCCTTTAATATCATTGTTTAAACTGGCACTGAAATCAGTCACAGGACGGTCAATTGACGTTGAATCACGCTCATCAAAGCCAGACATTGCTTCTAATAATAACGCGACATCTTCAGCACTATGTCCCATAGGCCCGCCTTGATCTAAGCTTGACGCAAATGCAACCATGCCATAACGTGAGACTAAACCATAGGTCGGTTTTAAACCTGTAATTCCGCATAATGCAGCAGGCTGACGGATTGAACCACCTGTATCTGTACCTGTTGCGATAGGGGTTAAACGTGCAGCAACGGCGGCGGCTGAACCACCAGATGAACCACCGGGAACAGTCTCGGTATTCCAAGGATTTTTAACCATGCCGTAAAAACTGGTTTCGTTAGATGAACCCATAGCAAACTCATCCATATTGGTTTTACCCAGCATCACCATGCCTGTTTTTTGTATATTTTCGACGACACCCGCATTATAAGGTGAGATAAAATTATCTAACATTTTAGATCCACAAGATGTTCTTACGCCTTGGGTGCAAAAAATATCTTTATGTGCCATCGGGATACCTGTCAACTTACCCGCTTTACCTTGTTTTATCAGTTCATCAGCGGCTTTTGCTTGTTCTAATGCAAATTCTGCTGTCACCGTAATGAAGCTGTTGAGCTGGGTATCATGCTGTTGAATACGGTCTAAAAAATATTGGGTTAATGCTTGGCTTGTGGTTTCGCCAGATTGAAGTGCTTGGGATAATTCAGATAAGGTTTTATTGTGCATGGCTTTTTATCAGTTTTGAGTTCTAAAATTTTTTTGGTGCTACTATCGTGATGTTTTGGCTAAAGATGATTAGTCTAAAATTTAAAAATAACCCCCATTGTAGCAGAAAACAAAGCCTTCCCATGCGATTGTTTTGCATATTGAAACTAAGTTAGCTTAAGAATATTGATCGGCTGCTATCAAATTGGAGATTATTGAGTCTATTTTGCATTTGCTTTGAACAAGATTTTCAGCCTTATGCCAATAGCAAATTGAAATTTAAAATTGCTGAGTTTGCAACATTACTAAAGTGCAACCTTTTACCACTTCAATCCCTTGTTTTTCTGCCATTTTCTTTAACTTTTCATTCTCTGTACCGGGGTTCATGATAATGCGCTGGGGCTGTAACGCTAAAATTTTATCTAGCATTTTATTTGAACGTTCTTCACCAACATACAAAGTCAAAGTGTGGATAGGCTGTTTAATTTCCTCAACATTTTTATAACAGGTTTGTGCATGAATTTTGTCCATATTGGGATGAATGGGCAATACTTCATGTCCATATTCCAATAATATTTTAACCGCTTGATTAGAATAACGTTCCGCTTTAGGTGACGCGCCAAGTACTGCAACCTTATAAGACATTTTATATTTCTCCCTCTGAACATTAATGTCAATGGCTCAAATATTTTTTATAACAGCTTGTTTTTTCATAATTTTATCGCGACGGCATTTTTGATAATTATTTGAAATAGTGTTAATAAATCATTATTTTAAAATCATTCAAGCAACTCTTTTTAGAATTTTAAATTATCAAGACTGATTTCTACAGTCAAGTATATCAAACTTACAATTGAAATCTAAGCAAAGGCGTTTCCGTTACACACTTGAATCTTGATTAAATTTCTTGGTTCTACAAAATTGTCTAATATGCTTGATGTGAAATTAAAATAAGTTTTATAAAACAAATAGTTATAAATATTGATTTTGAAAAGCGTGAAAACCATCTCTTTTTATTTCAATTACTTAAAAATTCATTTCACATCAAGCGTCTAATTTGTAAAGATTAACATTCACTCCTTATTAATTGTTCCCATCTTTTAAGGTAAAATAGCAGACTTAACTAAAAAGCTATTTTCTGAAGGGATAAGTAATGACTGAGTTGGTTGATGAGAATGAACAAATAACCCAACGTCGTGCCAAGTTAACGACTATGCGTGAGCAAGGTGTTGCATTTCCTAATACGTTTCGGCGTAATTGCGTCGCAGCAACTTTGCATGAACAATATGATGAACAAGAAGCAGCCACGATTGAAATCCGTAATGTTCGGGTCAAAATTGCAGGTCGCATGATGACACGGCGCGTTATGGGTAAGGCCTCTTTTATGCACTTACAAGACATGTCAGGTCAAATGCAAGTGTATGTCAAACGTGATGACTTGCCCGAAGATAAATATAAAGAATTTAAGCAATGGGATTTAGGCGATATTGTGGCAGCTGAAGGGGTGTTATTTAAAACCAAAACTGGTGAATTATCCGTCAAAGCCAGCAATGTACATTTATTAACCAAATCATTACGCCCTTTACCAGAAAAATTCCATGGCTTAACCGATCAAGAAATTCGTTATCGTCAGCGTTATTTAGATTTAATTAGCAACCAAGAATCACGTCAGACTTTTATCACTCGTTCTAAAGTGGTGGCTTTTATTCGCCAGTTTTTAATTGAGCGTGATTTCCTTGAAGTCGAAACACCGATGATGCACCCAATTCCCGGTGGTGCAACCGCACGTCCATTTAGCACACATCACAATGCCTTGGATATGGAATTGTTTTTACGGGTCGCGCCTGAATTGTATTTAAAACGTTTGGTCGTCGGCGGTTTTGAGCGAGTTTTTGAATTAAATCGAAATTTCCGTAATGAAGGGGTTTCCACGCGCCACAATCCAGAATTCACCATGTTGGAGTTTTATCAAGCCTATACCGATTATCACGGTTTGATGAATTTGACCGAGGAAATGTTCCGCGAATTAGCCCAAAGTGTTTTAGGTTCAACCATCGTGCCTTATCAAGATGAAGCCTATGATTTTGGGAAACCTTTTGTACGTTTGAGTTTATTAGATGCAATTGTGAAATATAACCCAGACATTCAACGCAGTGATTTGGAAAGCCTTGCAACCGTCAAAGTGATTGCGCAACGTTTGGAAATTCACATAAAAGAAGGTTACGGCTTAGGTAAAATCCAGTTAGAAATTTTTGAGAAAACCGCTGAGCATCTTTTGAAAGACCCAACATTCATCACAGAATATCCAACCGAAGTATCACCTTTAGCCCGTTTAAACGATGATAATCCTGAAATTACAGACCGTTTTGAATTGTTTATTGGCGGTCGTGAAATTGCTAATGGTTTCTCAGAATTAAATGATGCAGAAGATCAAGCGCAACGTTTTCAGCAACAAGTTGAAGCCAAGGATGCGGGTGATGATGAAGCCATGCACTATGATGCGGATTATGTCACGGCATTGGAATATGGTTTGCCGCCGACTGCGGGTGAAGGCATTGGAATTGACCGTTTAGTGATGTTATTGACTAACAGTCCGTCGATTCGTGATGTCTTGTTATTCCCACACATGCGCCGTTTGAATTAGCTTGAGTTTGATGTAAGAAATAGCTTGTATTTAAAATCAGTCACTATTTTTGAGTTTATTGCTAACCAACTTAAGTGATTGATTATAAGCATTTAAGTGTCACGTTAACATTGGTTAATAATAGTTAAAGATTAGTGTAGATTTCAAGTTGCTGTTATTACCCCCCTCAAATTAAATCAAATAGATATAAAACAAATTCAAAGCACTATAAACCACACAAAAAATATCATTAACTTGCGAACTTTACCACTAAAACATGATAAGCTTTATTTAGTACAGGATAAAATAATGAGATGGTATCGGGAGACCATACAATGACAAGTAAAACATTCTTCATGAAACACCTAAACGATCATATTCATGATCATATTCACTACTTAAAGGAGTTGGATGCAGCACTGAAAGGTGAAAATAATTTTACAGGTATTGATGCACACAGTTGTGCATTAGGCAAATGGATAGATGGTGATGGTGAACAGGAAGTTGGGCAATTGCATAACCCTAAAGCACAGGAAATTTTCAATGCGATGTCTGATATTCATGAACAATTCCACAAGTTGGGTAAAGAGGCTTTGGATAAAAAAGCAAATGGCAATAATTCAGGGGCTAGAATAGCAATTACAAGAATGTTTGGGAATTCTGCTGAATTAACTAGTAAACTACTAGAATTAGACCATATTTCTTAATTTATTCGACTTATGACGTTAAAAGCAACTTAACTTAATCAGCATTTACAACAACAGGGATTGTCTTTAGATATTCTATATGTTGTTTCTTTTATTGCTTCACTATGAATTATTTTCATTTTCTCTCCTTTAAATCTTAATTCATTAATTTATAATGTTTTACATGATTTATTTTTTCTCGTTAAGCTAACAAAGTTTATTTTACGAGTCATCATGAAGATTGTGATGCCAAGATTGATATTGAGTTGTTTTGCTGAATTTGTTGATGTTTGGAAGTCAAGCAGCGTACCTAAATACCTTCGCCACAGTATGTTAAATTATTGATTTTAAATAATCGCAAGAACTATTGATTTGCAACAAAGTCATGCGATTAAAAAACATCTAATAAAGCTAACGAAGGTATTGGCTGTTAAAAAATAACAAAAACAGTTTAATGACGTTCTAAATAATCTAAAATACCATCCGCAGCTTGACGACCTTCAAACACCGCTGTCACCACTAAATCAGAACCGCGTACCATATCACCACCTGCAAAGATTTTAGGATTCGTGGTTTGATAAGCAAAATCACTATCAGGCGCGGCTTTAACTCGACCATTGTCTAACACTTCAATCCCGAAATCACTAAACCATGGTGCGGGACTTGGACGAAAACCAAACGCAATCAATACAATATCCGCTGCCACAACTTTTTCACTGCCTTCAATGACAACAGGACTACGGCGACCACGTTCATCAGGTTCACCTAATTTGGTTTTAACCAGCTTAATCCCTTCAACTTTGCCATCACCTACAATTTCAACAGGTTGACGATTCCATAAGAAACGCACACCTTCTTCTTTGGCATTGACCACTTCACGTTTAGAACCCGGCATATTGGCTTCATCACGACGATAGGCACAAGTCACTTTTGCAGCATTTTGGCGAATTGATGTACGGTTGCAATCCATCGCAGTATCACCGCCACCGAGTACGACTACACGCTTGCCTTTGACATCAACAAACTCATGATCGCCATTCCAACCTTCTTGCTGATTAATATTGCCAATCAAGAATGGTAGGGCTTTATATACGCCTTGTTTGTCTTCACCGGGGAAACCGCCTTCCATATAAGAGTACGTTCCCATGCCTAAAAAGACTGCATCGTAATCGTTAATTAATTGCTGGAATGCGACATCTTTACCGATTTCAGTATTTAAGACGAATTCAACGCCCATGCCTTCTAAAATTTGGCGACGAGTTTGTACTACATTTTTTTCTAATTTAAATGAAGGAATCCCAAACGTGAGCAAGCCACCAATTTCTGAATAGCGGTCATATACCACAGCTTTCACACCGTTACGCGCCAAAATATCAGCACATGCTAAGCCCGCAGGCCCTGCTCCGACGATGGCTACTTTTTTATCTGTCGCAACCACTTTGGACATGTCAGGTCGCCAGCCTAATTTATACGCTTCGTCAGTGATGTATTTTTCAACTGCACCAATCGTCACCGCACCAAAACCGTCATTGAGTGTGCAACTGCCTTCACATAAACGATCTTGCGGACAGACACGACCACAGATTTCTGGCAATGAGTTGGTTTGATGAGATAATTCAGCGGCTTCAAATAAATTGCCTTCTGCAACCAGTTTTAGCCAATTTGGAATGTAGTTATGAACTGGGCATTTCCATTCGCAATAAGGATTGCCGCAAGCTAAACAACGGTCGGCTTGGTGGGCTGCATCGTCATCACCAAATTGACCATAAATTTCATTCCAGTTTGTAATACGAATGCGACTTGTTGTCTTTTTTGGGTCTATACGGGGTAAATCCAAAAATTGAAAGTGATTACTCATACTTTTCCCCTAAAAATCAATAGAATTCTTAAGCTTGTTTTTATTGTTTTAGTCAAATAAATCAGTTATCTGTTTATCAAAATGATATTTTTTTGCAGTGTATCGCATAAGCATAGTAAATGGCGAATGTTTACTGACTGCACTTTTTAATTTATTGATCGCTTGTTGTCTTTTTACATTATCATCAGTATCTAACGCTGTTCTGTATTCAGCATAAGCATCCATCATCAACGCCCTGCGAGTGCTAATTGTTAATCTTAATAGACTAGCTCGAATGCTAAGCTTGCCTTTTTTATTATTATGAATTTTTTCTAGTAAATTAATTGTATTATCAAGTTGTGTATTATTTTCATCATCTATGTTAGAAACAAAGAAATGAGGTATATATTGTCGTTGACCCTCTTCATAATCATGCGTATAAAAAATCATATTTTCAACATCATCTTTACAAGGGTCTAAAAGATTATCGGTATCAGCTTTGGAAAGGTTACATGTTTCGCAGCATAAATATAGATTATTCCATTCATATTCTAATTCAGGATAAATTGCTTTTGGTTTAAAGTGATCGACCTCAAACACGCCTTCAATAATTTGGTCAACTTCACATAAATAACACTTTTTGAGAAAAATCATATCTAACGCATCTAAAATAGTCTCAGTCCGATAATTCTTTCCCATTTTTGGTGCTTCAACACAGTTTCTATCTGCATTTAACATTACGCTGCTTTTTCCAGTTGCTGCCGTTCTAATTCTAAAAATAATTCAAAAGCTAAGTTTGGTGATAATTCGTGTAATTTTTTTGCTAACTCTCTTAATTTAATACTTTCTTGTTCCGTTCTATCATTGCCTGTTGCCATTAATGCTCTTGCTTCATTCAGCAATTTAGTCGCTGCAATGGAATATTCTGATTCAATACCAAAATGTTCTTTCATCAAAAATTGATACGGATAACCTCTTAAATCTTCATCAATGGTTTTATGTTGGCTTAAGTCATAAACGGTTGCATTATCAATACTTGCAATCACTGCTGGTGAATGTGTTGCGACAATAAATTGTACTTTTGGAAACATACTTGTTAAAAATGGCAAAATGGTTTCTTGTAGTTCTAAATGTAAGTGATTTTCTAATTCATCAATTAGAACTATTGCTGGAATATCTTGCTTGCCTTTTTTACAAGATTCAGCATAAAGCATTAATTCTGTGAAAATAAGTAATGCTACATTATGACCATCAGACAATTGGCTTAATGGAGATTTATTCAAGTCAGATGCTTTTAAATAAAACTCGAAATCTTGCTCATCAAACTCAAGTTTTAGTGAGTTGAAACCAAATAAACCTGCTAGATGTTGCTCAAAATTTGAAAACCATGACTCTATTTCTTGTACCACTGAATCATTTTTATTTTGAAACGCAAAGGCTTGCTCAGTCTTTTTATTTACTAAAAATTGTATTAACAAGTCACTTTTAGGTTTTTCAACCTTTTTAGGGCCGTCAACCGTTCTTAAAATAAACTCTCTATTTGCCATAAATTTAAATTGTTTAGGTAAATAAAGATTATTAGGTATATAGTTTATTAATAAAGGTTCTTTATCTTCTATTTTTTCTGTTCTAATCAATGGAAATAATTTTTTTAAAATAGTTGTTTTCCCGCTGCCATTTTTACCCGTCAAAATCAAATGGCGAAA
>JAYQWJ020000040.1:0-14200 GCA_035829175.2 Candidatus Albibeggiatoa psychrophila | reverse complement strand
TACACCTACAGCGAAGATGGCAGCCATCGCCAAGAAAACATAAGCAACTGGGCATTAAAAGACTACCAAACCCACTACCAAGACAATAGCATCAGCAAATGGGATATTTTCTATTATGTCTATGGTTTCCTGCATCATCAAGGCTACCGCGACAAATACCAAGCCAATTTAAAACGCGAACTGCCACGTATTCCCTACGCCCCTGAATTCTGGACAATCAGCCACGCAGGCAAACAACTCGCAGACCTGCACTTAAACTACGAACAACAAAAACCCTACGAAATCCAATACGAAACCAAAAGCAAAACACCAAATTGGCGCGTCAAAAAAATGCGTTTAGACAAAGAAAAAACCAGCATCATCTACAACGACACCTCCATCATAAAAGGCATTCCGCCACAAGTGTTTGACTACAAACTCGGCAACCGTTCCGCTTTACACTGGATAATAGACCAATACCAAGTCAAAACCGACAAACGCAGTGGCATTATCAACGATCCCAATCGCGACGACGACCCACAATACATCATCAAACTGATTGGCAAAATCATCACCGTAAGCCTGAAAACCGTTGAAATCGTAGAAGGAATTAATAAATTAACGTTTGAGAAATAATTGCAGATTGGATTCGTAGCTCATTCCTAAATTCTATTTGAGAATACCTATCCATCAAACTCTGCTTGTTGATAACAAAATAAATTTTCTTAAGCATCCTTTAAGTTTGACTCTCTACAATATCCTCATCTATCTTAAAACAACAAAAATTACCTACTTTAGCGTATTCAATAAAAATAATCAGATTGAGATAAGTTTCCCATCTTAGATTCTCATTGATAATAGAAATAAACGCTATTTTTTAGAGAGGTTTTTAGCCATGCCACACTCCTTACAACTCTGTATCAATTCACAGAGCGATGAGCAGAGAATTGAAATTGAGGAGTTCATTCATACTTGTTTTGCTAAAAGTTATGATGCCAATATTCAATCTTTTATGCCAATGCTAATTGCAGTGCGTCACCAACAATCTGGACGTTTGCTAGCGGCATTAGGTGTTCGTGTGGCAGATAATTCCAACTTATATTTAGAAAAATATCTTGGGCAATCTGCTGAAAACATACTGACTCAACGTTTCAATCAAGAAATTAAGCGACAACAAATTGTAGAAATTGGCAATCTTGCTTCAGTCAATACCAAAGCCATGCAATGGTTATTTTTGCAAGCGAATGCCTATTTATATCAACAACATTATCAATGGGCAATTTCAACCATGATTCCTAAACTACATCACAGTTTTTGTCGTCAAGGTTTGCAATTAAGCACTTTAACCGTTGCACAAAAGCAAGTTTTAACCTTTAATGAACAACGGATTTGGGGGCGTTATTATGAAAAATCGCCTTTAGTTGTGGCAGGAAATATTACTGAGAGTTATCAGCAATTTAAACAACTAACCCAAGCAACCCCCAAATTGAATTCATTAAATCATCTTTGGCATCAAGCAGTTAATATGAGTGCAGGAAAAGCATGTCCGTCTTTATAAATTCATTACAACATTTTGCCCAGCACACACCACAAAAGATTGCACTGGATGATGGTGAAAAAACAGTCACTTATGCCGAATTACATCAAAAAGTGCAACAATTAGCTGATAATTTAAATGCTAAAAATCCAAAGGCGATTGGCTTATTATTAGACAATGGAACTCAATGGGTTATCGCTGATTTAGCGGCACAATTATTAAATATTCCCACGATTCCACTACCGCATTTTTTTACCGCCCAACAAATCCAACACGTCATTCAAGATGCAGGGATTGACGCAATTATTATCGGACAAGCACAACACGGACAACTTTTCACCAACATTTGCCAACAACAATATGATTTGGGTGATAGCTTATATTATTTACAATTAGCGCATTTAACAGACAATACATTAGATAAAACAATAGCCAAAATGACTTATACATCAGGCACAACGGGACAAGCCAAAGGCGTTTGTTTAGATGTCAAAACCATGGCAAAAGTCAGTCACAGCTTAATCCAAGCCACTCGCGCCAACGCCGAAGACCGTCATTTGTGTTTATTACCGCTGTCATTGTTATTAGAAAATATCGTGGGGATTTACAGCTCATTATCAATTGGCGGTTGCTGCTGCGTTCCAAGCCTTAAAACCGTGGGCTTACAAGGTGCGACTCAACTAGACGTTCAAAAATTACTCCAAAGTTTAGAACAATTTCAAGCCACAACAGCCATCGTATTACCGCAAATGTTACAAGCGATGGTTGAAGCGATTGAGCAACAAGGTTTAGCAAAATTAGCATTACGGTTTTTAGCTGTTGGCGGCGCACCCGTTTCAAAACAATTATTGCAACGTGCAAAAGCCTGTGGATTACCCGTATTTGAAGGCTATGGCTTATCAGAATTCGCGTCCGTAGTCGCATTGAATACACCCGATGCCCATAAAATCGGTAGCGTTGGCAAACCCTTAGATCATGTTGAATTGCGCATTACTGAAGAAGGTGAAATTTGCGTCAAAGGCTCTATAGCACAAGGTTATTTGCAACAAGACTTTGAATTAGAAAATAATTATTTGCCAACAGGTGATTTAGGCTATTTAGATGATGAAGGTTTTTTATATCTCACAGGGCGTAAGAAAAATTGTTTTATTACAGGCTTCGGACGCAATGTCGCACCTGAATGGGTTGAAGCTGAATTGACTTTACAGCCTGCAATTGCCCAAGCTTTCGTATTTGGTGAAGCAAAACCGTTTAACGTCGCGGTCATTGTCCCAAGTCGTGCCGATGTCAGCCCCGAGGAAATTCAACAAGCAATTCAAACCGCCAATCAAAGCCTACCCGATTATGCACAAGTCAAAAAAATCATTCCTGCCCAAGCCGCATTTTTACCTGACAATGGACAGTTGACCGCAACGGGTCGTTTGCGACGGGCTGAAATTCTCAAGGTTTATCAAACCCTAATTGAGCAAGTTTATAATTAATGCGTTTCAAAATTTCTACAAATTTAAAATAAATAAAGGAGTGCAAAACTTGTTTTGCAAATAGCCACTGAGATAATGAAATAACAACAGCACTACTTTTTTATAAACTACCAAAATAGGAACGTTCAATGGCATTTTTTGAAGAATTACAAACTCAAACCGAACCTGCTCGCCAATCCTTATATCAAATTCCGATTTTACGCGCGGGGGTTTCAGGACAAATTAATTTAGATATTTATCTGGCATTTTTAACCCAAGCCTATCATCACGTTAAACATACTGTGCCTTTATTGATGGCGTGTGGCAGCCGTTTACCAGAGCATTTATATTGGATGCAACAGCCGATTACCCAATATATTGAAGAAGAAAAAGGGCATGAACAATGGATTTTAAATGACATTAAAGCCTGTGGTAGTGACGCTGAAGCGGTGCGTATCGGACAAGCTAGCTTAGCAACTGAAGTGATGGTGGCTTATGCTTATGATTCGATTGCGCGGAAAAATCCAATTTGCTTTTTTGGCATGGTGTACGTGTTGGAAGGCACTAGCACCACATTGGCAACCCAAGGAGCTGACAATATCCAGAAAAATCTTAACTTACCAGCAGACGCATTTTCTTATTTAAGTTCACACGGCGCAATTGATATAGAACACATGTCATTTTTTGAAAAGCTGATGAATCGTTTAGAAGCCGAAGCAGATAAAAAAGCGGTGATTCACTGCGCAAATATCATGTATACCTTGTATGGTAATATTTTCAGAACAATAGGTCAGCAATATGGAATTACACAATAAGCGCATTGTTTTAACAGGTGCAACAGGTGGTGTGGGACAATTATTAGCGATTGAATTGGTTAAAAAAGGGGCTAAATTAGCACTGGTTGGACGCAATGCTGAACGTTTGGCAGAACTCCAACAACAACTTAATTCAAAACATTGTTTTAGCATTATTGCAGATTTAAACCAACAAGATGCAATTCAAACCGTACAACAGCAAATTGATGCAAAATGGGGCGGTTTGGACATATTACTTAATAATGCGGGAAAAATGTATTTTGGCGAATTCACCCAGCAAACGCCTGAAGATATTCAGCAATTATTAAAAGTCAATCTCACCACGCCGATATTATTAACTCATGCTTTATTACCAATGATGTTTAAGCACAACAAGGGTTTAATTGTCAATATTGGTTCAGTCTTTGGTGGTTTAGGCTTTCCTTATTACACCACTTATTGTAGTAGTAAATTTGCCTTACGTGGCTTTTCTGAATCATTGCGCAGAGAGCTTAAATCCAGTGGTATCAAAGTATTATATATTGCGCCGCGTGCGATTAAAACTGAAATGAATGCTGGCATTATGGTTGAAGTGCATAAAGCTACAAAAACAAATATTGATTCACCTGAAACAGTCGTTGCACAAATTATCCGAGCCATTGAACGCGATAAACAAGAAGTGACACTGGGTCAACCTGAAAGTTTTTTTATGCGGCTTAACATGTTATTACCTAGTTTAGTTGATGGTGCAGCGGCTAAACAAGCAGCAATCATGGCAAAATTTGTTAAAAAATAATTGCTCATTTGCAAAACAAGTTTTGCACTCCTGTACTATGAATTACATTATTACTAAATAATTAAGGTTTTCACAACAATCCCAAAGGAAAACAGATTATGTTTAAATCATTGTTTCTAAGTGGCTTATTACTTGTAAGCAGTATGGCGGTTTATGCCAATGACGCAGCACAACAAGCTGTGGTTCAATTACAAACAAAATGGGCAGTGGCTCAATATCAAACCCCAAAAGATAAAAAAGAATCCGCATTTGAAAACTTGGCAAAACAAGCGGCGGAAGTCACAGCAAAATATCCTAATCAAGCTGAGCCATTAATTTGGGAAGCGATTATCAATGCAACTTATGCGGGTGCAAAAGGTGGATTGGGCGCATTAGGTTTGGTGAAAAAAGCCCGTAATTTGTTGGCACAAGCTGAAAAAATCGACCCAACTGCAATGCAAGGTTCAGTTTATACTTCATTGGGTAGTTTGTATTATCAAGTACCGGGATGGCCTATTGGTTTTGGCAGCAATAAGAAAGCCCGCAAATATTTAGAAAAAGCGATTGAAGTAAATCCACGGGGTATTGATTCCAACTACTTTTATGGTGATTTTTTACGTGAACGGGGCGAGTATGAAAAAGCGATTGAAGTATTACAAACTGCTTTAAAAGCACCGCCGCGCCCAAATCGTCCTGTTGCAGATGCGGGACGTAAATCAGAGATTGTAACGTCTTTAGAAAAAGCTAAGGAAAAATTAGCGGAACAATAAGCTAACGAACAACGTTATCTACAATAATGAGGAAAGCCCAAGCTAAATATGAAAGCATTGGGCTTTTTTTATTGGATTTGGAAATCGTTAAAATAACTTGTTTTTGATTGATGTGCTTTTTTTCTTTTATTCTGTGCACATATTGTTAACAGAGCAAACTGATTTTAAACTAACATCCTCATCAATGAATGGCGAGAGCTAAATATTTATGGATTGACATTAGCAGTTAACATCGTTAGCGTGTCACCAGATTTTCATGCTGTTATGGCTTAATGCCCTTTTAAATGTTGTTGGACACTTTATATGACAATTACTGCAATTTATCCTGGAACATTCGACCCTATCACGCTTGGACATGCAGATATTACACGTCGGGCTGTGGCTCTATTTGACCATGTGATTGTTGCCGTGGCGGCAGGTCATCCCAAACACCCGTTATTCACTCTTGAGGAAAGAATTGCATTAGCTGAAAAGACATTGCAAAATATTGAGAATGTCACTGTTCAGGGTTTTGATAATTTGCTTGCGCACTTTGCAAAACAAGTTGATGCGCAAGTTTTTGTACGTGGATTACGCGCTGTGTCGGATTTTGAATATGAATTTCAGCTAGCAGGGATGAATCGGAACTTGATTCCTGACGTAGAAACCATATTTCTAACTCCAGCAACAGAGTATGCCTATATTTCCTCCAGTTTAATTAAGGAAATTGCTAAGTTAAATGGTCCTGTGCAGGACTTTGTGCATCCAGATGTGAAGGCAGCACTTTCAAATAAAATGAATTAACAACCATCCCCATAATTAAAGATAGAGAACTCAAGATGGCACTTTATATTACCGATGAATGTATCAACTGCGATGTTTGCGAACCTGAATGTCCAAATGGTGCAATTACTCAAGGTGAAGATATTTATGAGATTGCACATGCTTTATGCACTGAATGTGTAGGGCATTATGAAGAATCTCAATGTGTTGAAGTATGTCCTGTAGATTGTATTCTCATAGACCCAAGTCATGAAGAATCACAAACAGAATTAATGTCTAAATATGAAAAGCTAACTGCGCCAGCATAATGCTCTAAGAAACTGGCAATCTTAGCAAAAGATATGCTCCAAGGTTGCCAATCTTAAGCAGGAGTTAGGGTAGCCGGTGACACGGCTGGAAACTTCTGTGTACCAATCGAATTGAGGACGAATCATTTTAATATAATACTGATAAACAGATGTTTTCGACCATTTATTATTTTTATGACTGAAATGCTCAAGTAGTTGATTGTAGCAATGACGGCGAGAACCACAAGCCTTATCTAAATAAATCGCTTGTTCTGGGGTCGGTCTGAGTTCAACTTTATGCGCTAACAACATCATTCAAAGCTTCCATTAGTTTCTTATTTTTATCGCTACGACTACCATAAAGCCTTGCTGAAAATACCGTGATGATTTCTAAAACATCTTGTGCCAATTCTTCTTCAAAACTGGGTTGTTCTCCTTGATGAATAATCACTATTTCAATATTTTGACTTTCACACAAGCTAAAAACCAACTCAGCCCCAAATCGTAATAATCTGTCTTTATGGGTTAAAACCAATCTTTCTATTTGCTTATTTAATATTTTATCTAATAGATTTTTCAAGCCTTTTTTACGATAGTTCATACCAGAACCAAGGTCTTTTATGGTTTCAGTTTGCCATCCTTTGGCTGCACAATAAGATTCAAGCATGATTTGTTGGCGTTCTAAATCCGCTTTTTGGTCATGACTTGATACACGCGCATAACAAATTGTTTTCTTGTTATCACTGTGCGTATTATTAAGTAAGGTATTGATATTATAATAACGTGTGCCACTTTTAGTTCTTCTATCAGGTATCAATTCTCCAGATTTATCCCATTTTCTCAATGTATCTGGTTTTGTCCCCAAAATTTTAGCGGCTTCGCCTATTTTTACTAGCTTAGTATTCATAAACACATGTTATCACAAATAAGCATAGATTTGTGTTAGCTGTAACTTACCCAAGCATGTTCAATAGGATTAAGGTCTAAAGTAGATAATTTGTGAAAAGAGGCTTTATCCATGATAAGAACAGAACCTTTTTCAAGTTCTGGAAGTAAAAAGTTTATTTCGCTATTTTGAATTATGACCTTCTCCTTTTTTGTTTATTTACCCGCTTATTCTATATTTTTGCTTTACTGCCTGTTCAATATGAGTTCTTAATTACATTTTATTAAGTTAAAAAATGGCGTGCTAATTCTTAAAAACACGCCTTTTGTGATTATTTTAAGCTTGGCTTGTTGTTTCTTTAGTTTTCTGCTTTGCCACATTGACAGGCGCAATATCTTTATGCGGAACAAATAGACCAAATCCCATTGTTCTACCCACACCTAAACCTTGCTGTTGAACTGTCATGGCATCCGCTGGGCTAATATCGGCAATCATTAAACTGCGAGTAAAAATTTCAGCATCAGGGGTTTTAAAATAACGACTTTTACCGCACAGTGCTTTACGACATTGAACCTCCATTTTAGCTAAATCATTGACACATTGCACAATAAAGTCCTCTTCAGCCTGATTTTCATCTGCAACAATGTAATGTGTAAATAAAACAGGCATTGCTGTTAGTTTCTTTTCTGTTGCTTTACCTATTTTCAGCTCATAGCCTGCAACATTTAAAGTCTTTGAAGTCAATGCTTTAGCTTCTGGAATACGTTGCTGAGGCAAACGCAATATCAGCTTGGTGCGCCGTGATAGATACATCAATTCATCTTGAGATTCAGGGCGTTGCCAACCATTACCAGACGCTGCACCGTGAATCAAATGCAATCCTGCTAAGGGTTCATCAATAAACCAAGGTAAAACATGTATAATTGCTTGAGAAAGATAAAAAGCGTGGTCAACAGGTAATATTTTGCAGTTTATATCAAAAGTTAAATCAATAACTTCATTATTATCAGTTGACTGAATAATATCCTCTTCTTCTTGCCATACCATTAGTAAAATGCCGCCTCTAAACGATCTTCCCAATTCTCTGGGGTGTCAAAAAAAGTGGGTTTTACATCAATGCGAAAAAAACGTTCATTCGTTTCCTTTTTAGTTTTATCAAGCAATATAAGTAGCTCGTCAAAACTTTGTAGCTCATGATGCCGTATCAACATCTCACTCAGATACAACATAAATTCCTCCAATGATTATGTTTTATTGTCTAATATTTCATGATAACGATCGTCTAATTTTTGTATTAGCTCATTAATCGATTTTAAATCCTGTTGTGATACATCTACTAACATAAATCCTGTGCTAATCAGTGGTGGATTCACCTTTTTGCTGCACCAACGACTTTGGGCATGAAATCGAATGTGCTTCTCTTTAAAATAGTTATAAAACATCGCGGCTTCAATATCACTGAGGCGAATTTCTAACACATATTTTTTATGCACTGTTATCGGCACTTTGCTTAATAGCATCAAACCTGTTGGACTTATATTAGCGAGAAAACCAATAAAATCCCCATTTAAGGCATCAAATACTTGTAAGTACATAGAAAGAAAGCGGCGTTTAATTTTTCTACGCTCTTGTTCAGTTTCCATGATGATTCTCGCAGTAAGCAGGGTTAAGATTATATTCTAGCATTGCAGGTTTAGTTTAGCTGTGACAAAGTGCTAAATAAGTAATTTAAATTGCGAGTTGGCATAAATGTTAAGTTGACCTGCCATGATTATTTACAGTCTATTTTCAATTTTTTTACATAACGCATCGCAATTTAGGCTGAGTTGTGTTATTTAACTTTATTAATTATCACTTTCCAACAAAGCCATGTCTGCCGAACAAACTCCAAAACAACGTTATTTAGCCATCCGTAATGTCACCTTAATTGGTGTCGTCGGCAATATTCTGCTTTCAATCATCAAACTTGTTTTTGGTTGGCTCGGAAACTCACAAGCTTTAATTGCTGATGGTATTCATTCCTTATCCGATTTAATCAGTGATGCTGTGGTTCTTGTTGCAGCCAAATGGAGTACCGAACAGGCAGATGATGAACACCCTTATGGACATGGCAGAATTGAAACGCTGGCAGCGGTGATTGTCGGTGGGATTTTGATTTTAGTCGCAATATTAATGCTGTTTGATGCCGCTCAACGTTTATGGGAAGCTGAATATTTATTCATCCCAACCACACTGAGCCTTGTCATAGTATTTCTATCCATCATTATTAAAGAAGCTTTATTTCAATATACTATTGTCGCTGCTAAAAAATGCCGTTCATCGATGCTTAGAGCCAATGCTTGGCATCATCGTACTGATGCGATTTCTTCAATCATTGTATTCCTTGGCATTATGGGAACGTTTGCAGGTTTTGTATGGTTAGATGCGGTGGCTGCAATTGGGGTCAGTTTTATGATTGCGCATGTTGGCTGGGAACTCGCTTTACACGGCTTAAAAGAATTGATTGATACCTCATTAGATGCTGAAAAAGTGGCGCAAATTGAACATGAAATTAAAACAATTGATGGGGTTAGAACCTTGCACATGTTGCGAAGTCGTTATATGGGTTCTCAGGCCTTGGTTGATGTGCATTTATTGGTTAATCCACGCATTTCTGTATCAGAAGGGCATCAAATTGCTGAAACAGCTCGCCAAGTCTTAATTAGGGAATTTGAAGAAATTACTGAAGTGACCGTACATGTTGATCCTGAAAATGATGAAGAATATGCGGTTCGGATTGATTTACCTTCTCGAATTCAAGTGATTGAACAATTAAAACAATGTTGGTCTGATACGATTGCAGTAGATGAAATTAAACATGTGACGCTACATTATTTAGGTGGGAAAATTAGTGTCGATGTTGTATTGCCAATGGACAGCGTGCAAAATACCAAAGATGCACATAAACTTAGCGCAAAATTATGTGAACAACTAAAAATCGAAACTTATATTCGCGGCGTACAAATATTTTTTCATTAAACTATATCCTTGATTGGCATAATAAAGGTTTTAAATTTAGAATCTTGTATTTCAATTATGAGAGTGGATTTCTCTATCATTATGCCTTATGATGCTATTTAAATTTCGGTGGATTGAAGTATACAGCTCATGATTCCAAAAGCTTATCGAACTGCACTTATTTTATGTGTTTTACCCTTTTTTCTCTCAGCGTGTGGGATTGCACAAAAGAAAGACCCCTTTGAGACATTTAATCGCGCCATGTACGATCTCAGTAATGATTTAGACATGATGGTGGTTAGGCCTGCGGCTGAAATTTATAAAGCAGCATTACCTGATCCTATTGATAAGGGCATTTCTAATTTTTTTAGTAATTTAGGTGAGTTAACCGTCATTACTAATGATGTTTTGCAATTCAAATTCAAACAAGCGGTTGAAGACACGGGACGTTTTGCAGTTAATTCAACCGTGGGCATTTTAGGTATTTTGGATGTTGCGACTCGTTTTGGACTTGAAAAGCATTATGAAGATTTTGGACAAACCCTAGGTGTTTGGGGTGTTCAACAAGGTCCTTATCTCTATATCCCCGGTATTGGTCCATCTACAATTCGAGATGCAACAGGGCGTGTTGTTGATTTCTCGACTGATGTAAGAACTTATATAACGGATATAGGTGCAACGGATACCTCAACGACAAATGTGTCGCGGGCGACGGAATTATTGGATATTGTTGATATGTCGTATGCTGCGGAATTATTAGATATTCGCTCAGATTTGATTGAGATGGAAGCCATTTTAGGTTCGGCGGCGATTGATAAATATTCTTACATTCGCGAGGCTTATTTAAAACGTCGTGAATACCTTGTTTATGATGGCAGTCCACCTCAAGATGAAATCGATGAAGATTTTTTATTTGATGATGAAGAGTTTGAACTTGAAGAGGACTTTGAGGAAGAAATGGGGTCTGAAGCGACGGATTTAGAAACACAATCGACAGAAACTTAAACCCATCATGGAACATTCAACCCTACATTCTCTTAAAATTCAAGTGGAGCAGCTTATTCTGCATTGTGGGAAGCTTTCTACGGAAAATCAAATCTTACAAACAAAGCTTGCAACGTTGTCTGAAGATAAAGACATTTTGTTAGAAAAAAATCGGATTGCGCGGACTAAAATTGAAATGATGATTAGTCGTTTGAGAGCAATGGAAATTGACCATGAATGAAAGTGTGCAAGTCAAGCTACATATTTTAGGTAAAGATTATGTATTGGGCTGCCCTGAAGCTGAACGCGTAACCTTGGTCGAATCTGCAAGCTATTTAAATCGAAAATTGCAAGAAGTCAAAGATGGCGGAAAAGCCGTTAGTAATGAAAGAATCGTTGTTGTCAGTGCGTTAAATATCATCCATGAGTATTTTCAATATAAAAATGAAGTGGAAAAAGACCAGTTAAACCTGAATTCTGAACTTTTATCGCTACAAGACAAAATTTCGCTTGCATTATCGAATGGAAAGGAATAGATTTATATCCAAGTAACAAGTGCTTTTGGTTTAAGGCATCCCCTCTTGTGTAGTTAGACAAGATCATTGAACCTAAACTCAAATATAGGGGACTGATATAGGTAGAGTTGTTGTGCAAGCCTAGTTTTTAGGAAGCCTGATATTCTATTCGGAAGTCTCCCACCTGAACCTACTCGGTTCAAATCGTACGCTGCATTGGCTGGTGGATGCCTCTTAATTTTATGCCCTGTAGGTCTAAGACTTACGGGGCTTTTTCACGTCTAAGCAATACCAAAATGATAATGCGACATGCAAATTAGTTGAATTGTGTCATACTACGAGCTAAGCGATTTCAAGTTAAGTGTACCTTTAAGGAGTGGTTATGCGCACAATTGCAATTGTTGGTGGGACAGGTTTTATAGGTAAGCAACTTGCCAGTGTCTTAGCCAAGCAGAATTGGCATATCAGAATATTAAGCCGCAATAGTGAAGTTAAAAAAGATTTATCTGTCTTACCTAATGTTAGCCTATTAAATGTCAATTACAGTGACCAGAACACACTTAATCAAGCCTTAAACGGATGTGATGTCGTTGCTAACTTAGTTGGGATTTTAAATGAATCGGGTCGTGATGGTAGCGGTTTCCGTAAGGCACATGTTCAGTTGGCAGAAAATCTGATTACAGCCTGTCAGGAAAATAAAATTAAACGTCTACTACATATTAGCGCACTCAATGCGGATACTGAAAAAGGCACGAGCCATTATTTACGAACTAAAGGTGAAGCTGAAGACATTATTCATGCGGCACAAGGCATTAACGTGACCAGTTTTAGACCTTCGGTAATCTTTGGCATTGATGATTCTTTTTTCAATCGTTTTGCAAGCTTACTCAAACTTTCTCCCGTTTTACCATTAGCGAGTCCCAATAGCCGTTTTGCTCCAATTCATATCGGTGATGTGGTTAAAGCAATGACAAACAGTATTGATAATAAAAAAACTTATGGTCAACGTTATAATTTATGCGGGGCGAATGTTTACACTTTAAAACAACTGGTGCAAATGACCGCTGATATGATGGGTATTAAGCGGATTATTGTTGGATTACCGCAATGGGTTGGCAAGGCTCAAGCCCAAGTGTTTGAGTTTGTACCAACCAAACCACTGTCTGTTGATAATTTAAATTCGCTCAAAGTGGATAGTGTCTGTGAATGCAACGATTTAATTGAATCTTTTGGGATTGAACCACAAACAATTGAAGCGGTTATGCCACGTTATTTTGCTCAACAGAGTTATAGAGAGCAATACGATACCTATCGCAGCCAAGCCAAACGTGATTAAATAAGCCGTTCTGATGTGGAGTAACCTTCTTAACTTCGCATCAGCTCGTCAAATCTGTACGCATTATTTTACAGTCTATCATCCAAGCAAACTTTCATGATACAAACCGAATTACACACCAAACCTCTATTTTCTGCTCTTAATAATCAGCAATTGAACCAATTATGCGCGGCAACAACGGTAATCCAATTACCAGCGCATAGTCATTTATTTCATCAAGCTGAGCAAGCCAAATACTTTTTCATGGTCAGAACGGGGCAAGTTAAGCTGTATTTAATTTCTGCCTCGGGTCAAGAAAAAATTGTAGAAATTATTCAGGCAGGTCAAACCTTTGCTGAAGCTATCATGTTTATGCGGCAATCAACGATTTATCCTGTTAATGCAGAAGCACTACAAAATACCGAATTATTGCGGATTCCTAACCAAGTTTTTTTACAAATTTTGCACAATTCACCCGAGACCTGTTTTAGTGTCATGGGCAACTTAAGCCAGCGTTTACATGGATTGATTACAGAAATTGATAGTTTAAGCTTACAAAATGCAACTTATCGCGTAATTCATTTCTTAACTCAACAATTACCCGCAGAAATAGATATAGAGCAACACTTGGTGTTGCCCGTTTCTAAACAAACCCTTGCACTACGCCTATCGATTACCCCAGAAACGCTGTCCCGAATTTTAAAAAATCTAACCCAAGCGGGTATCCTCAGTGTGAAAGGTAAAAATTTAACCATTCATCAACCACAACAATTACGTCACTATGGTATGAGCGATATTTAATCATAATTTAGCAATAAAAACAAATATTTAAAAAACATCTTGCATCTAAGCTTATCTTTGACATAAGATTACCTTATTCATTGACGTTTTATCCAACAGCGTGAAAAATGCAGTTCTTCAGGGCGGAGATATAAGTGCAATAGGCGAAGCCTGTTTAGTCTTTGCTGTTGTTCGATATATTGTTTGATAATTCGCACTACCACACTGCTATAGTCAATTTCCACTTAAGTGATATAAAATACGTATTTAATGTAAATGGCCGACATTCCGCATATAACTTAAAAAAAGTTTATTTTCGGTTTTTCTTTTAAAAGTTGCAGAATAGAAAATCTAAACCT
>JAYQWJ020000039.1:0-6083 GCA_035829175.2 Candidatus Albibeggiatoa psychrophila | reverse complement strand
AGAATTTAAGTATTGAATGTAGGACTTTATACGAAGGTCTGCATACTGCAACTGTAACATTAGAAACAAACGACCCTCTACAGCCAAGTGTTTTTTATTCTTTGCAATGTGATGGTAAAATTCTTGCTCCTCCTACAGAACTCCCCATTCCAGATACAACCGCTATTCCAACACTTGCCGATAATATGCAATATTTATTTGCGGGAGAAAATGCAATACAGCAGTGTGTTGAAGAAGATGTACTCTCTGGTGATTCTATTGCAATATTACGAGGTAAGGTAACTGACTCATTTGGCACACCCTTGCCTCTTGTGACTGTTAGTGTTGATAGTCATCCTGAATATGTGTATACCACAACTGATAATGAAGGTATTTTTTCGCTAGCTGTGAATGGTGGGGATTTGCTCACAGTTAATTATGAAAAAGAAAACTATATGCCAACTCAAAGGCAAGCAACCTCTAATAGACGTGATTTTGTTTGGGTTAGTGATGTTGCGATGTTAACACCAGAGCAAGGTGATGGTTTGTTAATACCTCAAAGAGACGAAACCCAAGCAGTACAAAGTCGCGTTTCAAGTGATGCTTCTGGCAATCGCCAAGCTTTAGTGATATTCCCAGAAAATACAACTGTATCAATGACTTTACCTAATTGTGTACAACAGGTTTTAGATAATCAATTATCGGTTACTGCAACAGAATATACAGTTGGAGACAGAGGTGTACAAGCTATGCCACTGCCTTTACCACAAGAAAGTGCTTATACCTACGCTATTGATTTAAATTTTGAACAAGCGATTGCAGCCAATGCACGACGTGTTGATTTTAACCAACCATTGCCAGTATATGTGGATAATTTTTTAAATTTTCCTGTTGGAATGCCCGTGCCTGCGGGTTGGTATGATGAAACCCAAAATACTTGGATTCCTTCTGATAATGGACAAGTTGTACAAATTTTGCGGATTGAAAATAATTTAGCTGTGTTGGATGTGGAAGGAAATGGACAGCCTTCTGATGCAAATAGTTTGGCTAATTTACAAATTACTGATTCAGAAAGAAATCAATTAGCTCTTTATTATCCTGATGCAGTTAATCGTAGTTTTTGGCGGGTGTTGGTTGACCATTTTACCCCTTGGGATTTTAACTGGCCTAGAGTTGCTCCCTCTGATGCAATCGAACCACCTGAAATACCACCAGAAAATGAAGAGGAACAAAAACCTGAGGATTCTTGCATTATAAACGACGCTTCTTTCATTGAAGTACAAACACAAACATTAGGTGAGACCATCCCAGTTGCGGGGACTGATTTCAATCTAGTCTATCGCAGTGACCGCGTTGTTGGACGTAAGTCTTCTTATCACTTAGATATTCCTTTATATGATACTCAAGCCAATTTGCCTAACAGTTTAAAAAGAGTGGAATTAACTATCACTATTGCAGGTCAGCGTATCGATAAAATTTTTGCTAAAGATCAGTTACCAGAGAAGTATAGCTTTACTTGGGATGGTAAAGATGCGTTTGGGCGTGTTACACAAGGTCAATATAATGCGACTGTAACGGTTGCCTATATTTATGACGGCTTTTATGAAGTACCTTCTCGAGTTGCTAAAAGTTTTGGGGTTCAAGGCGATGGCTCTACGACAGCGATTCCTGCTCGTGAAGAATTTAAATACGAAGAACAATACAAAAAACAGTTAGGCTTATGGGATTCAAGAAGTATTGGCCTAGGTGGTATGACCTTGAGTGCTCACCATAATTATGATTCTCAAACTAACACTGTCTACTTTGGAAGTGGAACGCAAAAAGAAGCTACATTTATTTCTTCGGATGAATATAATCTGTTATCTTCAAGTGATGATACTAGTACTCGGTCAAGAAAAGATATTCAAGTAATTAATGAATATGGGGTGTTATCATCAACAAGTGATACAGATATATTACTAGATAATTCATATTTTCATATTTCTCACTGTACTGATGACTGCGGCAATATATTGATTGGTAGTGCTAAAATATTTCCTGATTCTTTAAAATTATTATATTTTTACCCCCCGTTAGCACCAGTCCTTACAGATATGGAGCATGGTGGTATTGTACCTTACCCATATTCACTTGACTATGATTCATCTATTGAATACACACTCCAAAACCCATTGCGCTCTTTTAGTCCTTTCCTTGCTCCAACATCGAATTCTGCATCTTTTAACTATGTTGTAAAAGCTAATTACCCTTCACTTAATAAAGTAAATAGTCAAAAAATTTACATGAATGGGTATGGAGTTAGCGATGATGTGGAAAATCCAGCTTTAACTTTAGATGTACAAGTCGAAGGTTCTCGTACACCTTTGCAACCACCCGTTGAAGGTGCTGCACAATGTTTAGCTTCTGAAAACTCAGGAAACTTAGTATTTACGGTAACACCTCAAGTTAACCCTGCGTTATTACCCACTGATATAAAGCCTGTTGAACACATCCTTGTTGAGTTGCAAGTGACAGAGAAAAACACGAATTGCTCTCAGCTTGGTAGTGCGTTTACTGACAACATTTTGACTCCAACAAATACAGTATTGACAGACTATTTTTATGCCATAGAAAAAGATTCATCAGCATGTCAGCGCAATTATGAATTTATAACCAGCATCAATAAGCCTTTTCAAATTATGGCAAATAATCTGCGTAATACTGAGGGTGGATTTGTTGAGTATGGATTTAAAATTCGTGGGCATTATGATGAATTAAATCATGCAAAATGGCTTGAAAGTCATAAGCAATTCCACTTGGTTTCTATCAATAATAATTTCCGTCGTGCTACTCGTCGTGCTTGTTCAGCAACACCTTTTAAATCTAGTTATGGTTATCAAGGGATGATTGCTTCACCTGATGGTAGTATGTTGTATGAGTTTGATTATGGCTTACATGTTAGAACTTTTGATAGTGTGACAGGGCAAGTTCTTTACAACTTTGAATACAACGAAGCAGGCTATCTGATTGGTATTACCGATATTAATCAGAAGAAAACCAAGATTGAACGTGATGCTAATCAACAGTTAATAGCAATTGTTGCACCGTATGGACAACGAACTGAGTTTACTTTAGATGCCAATGGGTTTATCAGTTCTGCGGTGGTTGTTAATACCGAAACAGAGATAAAATATGGTTTTATCTTTACCCCAGATGGTTTGCTAACTCAGTTTACGAACCCAAATAATCAAAGTAGTAAATATGCTTACAATGAATTAGGTTTATTAGTGAAAGCTACTCATGCTGCTGGTGGTGGCTGGAGCTTGCAACGTCAATGGCTAGAAAGTGCAGAAGGTCAAGAACCTAGACAACGCTATACAACAAATTTAGTCAGTGCTGAACAGCGTAGTTCTTCGCATCAAGTCGGTAGTGGTGTAGAAGGCAATGAGTATAAAAAAGTCAATGTCTCTGCAACGGGGGTAACATCTAGCACTTCAAAATATGATAATGAGGAATCTCGACAAGTTGTTACAACTCAAGCTAATGGAACGATTATTACGATAAATGAAGGCTTTGATCCACGATTTAGTGACGATATTGGACAACGTTTTGTTCCTAAAAAAGTGACCGTGACAACGCCAAGTGGTTTAACAAATGTGACTCAGTATTTACGGCAACCAAAATTAGCAGATAAAAACGACCCTCTCAGTTTAACCAGTTTGGTAGATAACGTTGATGTCAATGGTTTGGTGACTTCCAGTATTTATGATAAGGCAGCACAAACTTTAACCGTAACAACACCAGCAAAACGCAGTGCTATTAGTTATTTGGATACAGCAGGACGTGTGATTAAACAATCATCAGCAGGTGTATTTGATACGACTTATGTTTATGATGCTGATGGTCGTTTGAGCAGTGTTACTGAGAGTGAAGGTGAGAATGCACGGATTACAACAATTGCTTATGATGACCGAAATAATATTGCGAGTATTACCAATCCGCTAGGGCAGCAAGTACGTTTTGTTTATGATAGTTTGGATAGACTGATTAAACAGGTTTTACTGGGGGAACGTGAAGTGGCTTATAGCTATGATGCCAATGGTAATGTCACCAGTATTACACCGCCAGAACGCAATCCACATACATTTAGTTATGATGCGATTGGTCAACAAGTACAATATATACCGCCTGTTATCGTTAATATACCGAGTTCACAAACTCAATCAGTCTACAATTTAGATAAGCAGTTAGTGCAAGCGATTCATCCCGATCAGCAGCAAACCAACTTTAATTACAATCCAACAACAGGGCGTTTAGATAGTATTGCCATGCCGCATGGTAATCAGACTTATGCTTATGATGCGACGAGTGGACAGTTAACAACCATTACGGCCTCAGCGGATAATACGTCGTTGCAGTATGCTTATGATGGTTTTTTACCTGTGTCTGAAACATGGGTAGGGGAGATTAGCGGTGTTGTAAACGTCAGTTATGACAATCATTTCCGTGTAACCAATCAGAATGTGAATAATGCGGCACAAATTGCTTATGCTTATGATGCAGATAGTTTGTTGACGCAAGCAGGTGATTTGGCGTTAACCTATGATGCACAAACAGGGTTTTTAACCAGTACGCAATTAGGCGGTTTCACAACCCAGCGTACTTACAATCCATTTGGTGAGTTGGATGCGGTTGTCGGTCGTTTAAATGATGTTGTGTTGTATTGGGCGCAATATCAGTATGATAAGTTAGGGCGGATTGCACAAAAAGCAGAAACCGTGAATGGTCAATCTCATATTTATAACTATGGTTATGATGTTGCGGGTCGGTTGATTTCAGTTTCACAAGATAGTGTGGTTACACATACTTATGCTTATGATGCCAATGGCAACAGAATTCCGTTAGATACTTTGGTTTTGATTGATTACTACGATGCACAAGACCGTTTGTTACATTATGGTGCAAATCAGTACACATATACAACTAATGGTGAGCTGGCTAGCAAGTCTACAACTAAAGTGAACACTACAGATATGTCTGACATTACAAATGTATTTAACTCCAGAAGTACATCTACTAACACTTATGATTATGATGTGTTAGGTAATTTACGTTCTGTGCAGTTAGGCAATGGGCAGCAGATTGAGTATGTGATTGATGAGCGTAACCGTCGGATTGGTAAAAAGGTCAATGGGCAGTTGGTGCAGGGCTTTTTGTATCAGGATGATTTGAATCCCGTAGCGGAGTTGGATGCACAGGGCAATGTAATGAGTGTGTTTGTGTATGGTTCTAAAATTAATGTGCCTGATTATATGGTGAAAGCGGGTGTGTTGTATCGGATTGTGAGTGACCATTTGGGTAGTGTGCGTTTGGTGGTGGATGTGGCAACGGGTGCTGTGGTGCAGCAGTTGGATTATGATGCGTTTGGACAGGTGTTAAGTGATACCAATCCAAGTTTTCAACCATTTGGGTTTGCAGGTGGTTTGTATGATGCGGATACGGGTTTAGTGCGCTTTGGTGCGAGAGATTATGATGCGGAAGTTGGGCGTTGGACGGCTAAAGACCCGATTGGGTTTGATGGTGGGGACAGTAATTTTTACGTATATGCACACAATAGCCCTAATAATTTCTTTGATATTTTAGGTTTATCAAATAAAGGTATGAAAAGAACAAAAGTTAATTTACAAATAGGTAGTGATGTCGTTGAAGCTGGTAAGGGATGTGTAAGCAATGTTAAAGGAGCATCTCCCGCTTATAAAAGAGAGCTTACTAATGAGGAAAGGCTTGAACAACGAATAAGAGATATGCAAAATGGAACAAGAGGTCACCCCTTTGGTGATATTGTTAGATCAGGACTTAGAACTCCAATTGATTGTGTAGTTGGAGCTGCAAATGAGTTATCGCCTGTACCAATACTAATAAAAGAAGATAATACTGCTTTCTCAAAAGACTCTATAGCAGATTGGTTAGTTGATACCTTTCCTAATTGTTTTCTTTGGAATTAACTAAGCAAGCGTAGGGTGCATAAGTGAAACGCCATGCACCTTTTTGAACGTTATGGTGTATGACACTAAGTTGTCCTCGTGACGATGCACTGCGTCGTCATGCCACGAGACGCACTAGCG
>JAYQWJ020000038.1:0-5086 GCA_035829175.2 Candidatus Albibeggiatoa psychrophila | reverse complement strand
GATTATCAGTTAAGACAAAGCCTTACTTATTAAAACGTTCAGGTATCTTAACGGCGGCTAGTTACTGTATCATACTCAAAAACCCAAGTACGGGTAATATGTAAAATATCAGTCTCTTTGCTAATATTTCTTGGAAATGGCGCAAACGGTGCAGACATGCGAACAATGCGTACAGCCGCTTTATCTAAAATAGCATATCGAGAATATGTTTGAATTTTTAAACTATGAATTGAGCCATCTTTATTTAATGCTACGTTCAAGGTTAAACGACCTGAAATATTTTTCTTTTGAGCCTCTTTTGGAAAATTCAAAGTCCCAATTCTTTCCACCTTTTGCCGCCACGCATCCATGTAGGCTGCATATTTATATTCTTGAGTGCTGGCACTGATAAATTTACGCCGAGGTCGTTTAGAATAAGAAATAATCTTTTTATCTAATTCTGCTTGAATGCTGGCAATGGAAGCCCGCGCATTATTAATCAAAGTCAATGCAGAAATCTCAGGGGTATTAATTTCTTGCTCGCCTTGTCCCGCATCACCTTTTTCTTTGGGTTTAGCTTGATTGATCTTTGGCGCAACTTTATGATCGCTAGGCTTTTTGACATTTACTTGAGCGACTTGCGTGGGTTTAGGTTTGCTAGCCGCTTCACTCGGTGGCGGGGTTGAAATCGGTTTTGGCTCAGGGGAAGGGAATGGCGCAGGCGTTGGACTGGTCGGACGATGTGCGTCTTCTTCAGCACCTCCACCTTGTTGACTAGCTTGGGCGAGAAAGTCGGGTTTTTCTGGTTTTATTTCCGAGCTTTTTTGCACCAAAATCACTTCCATAGAAACATTCTTGCGCGGTTTAGATTCAGGCATCACAAAACTCAAGCCAAAAACTAAAATCAGATGAAACACCGTAGAAATAAAGATTGTAGTAATTAAGCGTTCTGTTGCTAACGAAATCGTTGCAGCCATTTATATTGTTTCCTCACCTTGATAAATAATAGGCGTAACAGCTAATTCTAATCCATGAATTGCGGTAACTTGTATTTTTTGACCCACTTGAATCGGTTTTATAGATTGTGCTTTCCATTCCTCACCATGCACATGTACACGCAATGGCATTGCCACAACACATTCGCCCATTTCACCAACAATGCCATCAATACCTGTGGTTTTAGGGGCTTTATGTACTTTCATCACCCAACTCATTATAAATAGAAAAAAGCCAACACTCACCGCGCCAATTGAAATGATTAAAACTTTAGAAATTTGATATTGTGGCACATCGGTATCAAGCAAAATAATTGAACCCATAATAAACGCAATCGCCCCACCAATGCCCAAAATCCCAAAACTAGGCAGAAAAGCTTCCACAATCATAAAAGAACAACCTAACAAAATCAGCAATAAACCTGCATAATTAACAGGCAATACTTGAAATGCAAATAAAGCTAAAATCAAACAAATGCCACCAATCACCCCCGGAACAACACTACCGGGATTCATCAATTCAAAAAATAAGCCGTAAATCCCAAGCAACATCAAAATATAAGCCACATTGGGGTCAGTGATGATAGACAGTAATTTATTGCGCCAATCAGGTTGAACAATTTTTAAACTGAGCTGATTCGTATTGCTTAAAATCGTTGATTGCCCAAACATTTTGATTTCAAGCCCTTCAATCTGACGTAATAAATCTTGTATATCTTCGGCAATTAAATCAATGACATTTTTTTCCAAGGCGGTTTGTGCGGATAAACTCGCGGCTTCCGTCACCGCTTTGGCAGCCCACTCTTCATTACGCCCACGCATTTGCGCCAATGAACGAATATAAGCCTCTGCATCGTTCACCATTTTCTTTTCCATTGAAGAACTTGAATGATGTTGCGGCGGTTCGGGCAATGTTGGTTCATCAATTTCGGGCATCTCTGGGGTATCGGGTAATTCTGGCGGTGAGAAACCACTTAATCCACCAAGCTGCACGGGAGTTGCTGCACCTAAATTTGTCGCGGGAGACATCGCTGCAATATGGCTGGCATATAAAATATAAGTCCCTGCACTGGCGGCTCTTGCACCTGAAGGACTCACATAACTGGCAACAGGAATCGGTGAGCTGATAATCGCTTTGATGATTTGGCGCATGGAAATATCCAAGCCACCGGGGGTATCTATTTTTAAAATAATCAATTTGGCATCTTGCGTGCTGGCATCGTTAATCCCACGTTCAACATAATCCGCCGTTGCAGGACCTATCGCACCATTAATTTCTAATACCCAAGCAGATTGTGCTACAAGTACAGGTGAAAATAAAAGGCAAGCTAAAAACAAAATATGACGAATTAACATGTTGAATATCCAAGATATGTATCTATTGTATTATTATAGTACGTTCAATTGATAAATCTTTAATTTGTTTTTTAAACCACGCTTAAGGCAGCTCTGTATAAAAAGAGTGACGCATTCATCTCAAGCGGCTACTCGTAAAACAAGTTTTGCACTTGTGTACTACAATTCATAATATTAGCTACGCTTAATTTAAAAAAGCATCGTACTTGATGTCTTAACTATACAATATTTTGCACAACTTTTGCGTAACATTGATGCGTTAGCAGCGGAAATTTGTTTTTGCCATGAAAAAATATATAAATAGCCGGTTTTTTTCTAAAATGGATAATTGAGAATTATCAAGTTATTTTTCAAACTTAATCAATAAAATAGATTGAAAAACATGTCTTTTTATATGGTTAAATAATATTTTTTCATTTCTTTTCTAAACTTAGGATATAGTGACAACTGTCGTATTTTTGATACACTTAAAATCAATTATAAAACCAAAATAACTATAATAAGATCAGGAAATGATGATGAAAGGTCAGGCGATAAATCCTATATCCGTTTATTTTTCAAAATTATCTTTAGCTCAATATTTAAAGCCAATTAAGTCAAAATTTAACTTAGACACCATTGGCTCAAAATTGTTTTTTTCTCTATTAATTGGTATTTCCTGCGGATTATTTGGTTTATCTTATTATTTCTATCAAGCTTTAGAAAAACACGCGCTCTCTGAAATTCACAATAGACTGCAAATCCAATCTTTAGGCTTAGAAAAAGAATTGCAAACCTTGGAAGAAGCGTCTAAAAATATGGCGACGGTTTTATTTAGATTAAAAAAATTAGGGATTCATTCTCCAGAAGCTTATAAACAATTAGCATTTGATTTCTTTTTACAACGTTCACCGCTAGCAGTGGGTGCAGGATTTGCCCAAGCTCCCTATCAAATCATTTCAGAGCAAGAAGGATTTTGGCCTTATTTTTATGTTGACCAAGGTGAAGCTGATGCCATAGGTCAATCATTAGCACCGCCTTATGCCAATATTCGTTATGCAGAATTGTTTAAAGAAGATAACTATTTAAATAAAAGTTATTATCAACAAACCGTTGCAGCAGGAAAAATCAATTGGACTGAGCCTTTTTCATGGTATGGCATCACAATGTCAACTTTGCTAAATCCGTTTTATGATGAGCAAAATCAATTGGTTGGTATGGCAGGTTATGACATCAATGTCAATGCATTAATGCAGCATTTGAATGAACCTGTATTCAATCAAGTGGGGCATTTTGTATTGTTCAGTCAAGAAGGTCATTTATTGGCTAATCCTCATCGTCCCGCTCAAGCCAAGGCGATGATTCATTATAGCCAACTGCCTTTTTTTCAATCAATATGGAACAAGGTGCAATTGAGCGCAACGGGGGTATTTAAACATCAGAATACTTATGTCGCTTTTCGGCATGTTCCCCAGACAAATTGGCTTATTGCGGCTGTTTTACCAGAAAAACTGATTTTAAACCCTATTTATCAAGTTATTGGTATTAGCATGTTGCTTGCTATCGTATTTTTAAGTTCGATTGTACTGTTATTTGTGCGTTGGCTTAACTCTCGTTTAATCCCAATCATGAACGAATGTCAAAAATTAGATATTGATGAAGCAGACGAAAAATTAAGAATCCAATGTTTTGCTCAACAGTTTTCAGCAGGTCAATGGGGACAGAGTTTACCGATTGATAGTCGAGATGAATTAGGTCAATTAGCCCGAACGTTTAGAGGAATGGCGGGGCAATTGAGTGATTTATTTCACAATTTAGATATGAAGGTGAAAGAACGCACTGAAGATTTAGAGCAAGCCAGTGAAGAAATTAAAACCCTGAATGATTATCTGAAAGAAGAAAATATCCGCATGTCTAGCGAATTATTGGTCAGCCAAACGCTGCAACGCATGGTTTTGCCTAGAGAAGAAGAACTGCAAAATATTGATGATTTAGAAATCTGTGGTTTTATGCAATCTGCGGCTGAAGTCGGTGGCGATTATTATGATGTTTTGCAATATAAAGATAACGTCAAAATTGCGATTGGTGATGTCACAGGGCACGGGTTGGCAAGTGGGGTATTAATGTTGATGGTGCAAACCTCGGTGCGGACTTTATTTGCGAATAATATTTGTTCACCTGATATCTGTTTAAATATTTTGAACCGTGCGATTTATGAAAATATTAAGCGTATGGGTTCGGATAAAAATCTCAGTCTGGTGTTAGTGGATTATTGCAAAGGTAAAATTAAGCTGGGTGGGCAACACGAAGAAATTTTATTGGTGCGCAGTAATAATCAAATTGAACGGATTGATACGATTGATTTGGGTTTTCCGATTGGTTTAGAAGCTGATATTGAGCCTTTTTTAAATCATATTGAAATCGAATTATATCCCGGTGATGGTCTGGTTTTATATACCGACGGCATTACGGAAGCGGAAAATATGAGCAAAGAACTGTATGGTTTAGACCGTTTGTGTAACATTGTCAGTTCGACTTGGCAGCTTAGTAGCAAGGAAGTGCAACTCGCGGTGATAGAAGATGTCAGAGCACATATAGGACAACAAAAAGTGTTTGACGATATTACGCTGCTTATTTTGAAACAACGCTAAAATTTAAATTTAAACCATAAACTGACTGCCGATTTTAAACCTTGTAATTCATTTTTTATCAACTATTTAGCTTGTTTTTGCAGTCCGTAATTTCCTTAGCAATCAATACAAATTTGCTTCAAGCCT
>JAYQWJ020000037.1:0-4091 GCA_035829175.2 Candidatus Albibeggiatoa psychrophila | reverse complement strand
CCCCCAAAATCGTTGGTTTAGCAGAATAAATAATATTTGCACAATCTGCTCACCTAAATAAACATGATTAATAATATTTTGAATAAGAATCTAAAAAAAACCAACATATTATCCCATACTAAAACCATTGTTTTTTTGCAGTGCAATAATTTGGTAGATAGCACCAATTTAGTACATTATTTTAATATCTAAAAGAAATAAGTTGATATAAATCAAGGCTTAATAAAATGGTCTAATTTATGCTTTCCCCCCGAAAGTGTCATCAAAATTCCTATCTTTAGGAGAAGTTTCCCGTGAAGAAAAAGCTCGTGTGCATCGGCAATGGTATGGCAGGTATGCGTACTATTGAAGAAATTCTTAAACTTGAACCAGATATGTATGAAATAAGCGTATTTGGTGAAGAACCGCATGAAAACTACAACCGTATCTTGCTCTCTCCTGTGCTTGCTGGCGAAAAAACCATTGACGATATTATTTTAAATAGTGCGGAATGGTATACAGAAAATAACATCACCTTATATAAAAGCGAAAAAATCGTTGAAATCGATCGAATACATAATCAAGTCAAAAGCGATAAAGGCACTGTGCTTGAATATGACCGTTTATTGATTGCCACGGGTTCGACCGCGTTTATTATTCCTGTTCCGGGACATCAACTTGATGGCGTAATTGGTTTTCGTGATATTAAAGATGTCAACACCATGTTATCCGCAGCCAAAACAGGTAAAAACGCGATAGTCATCGGTGGTGGTTTGCTTGGTTTAGAAGCCGCGAATGGTTTACGCAAACAAGGCATGACAGTCACAGTAGTACATCTTTTAGATACGTTGATGGAACGCCAATTAGACAAAACCGCTGCCAGTTTATTAAAACGCTCCTTAGAAGACACGGGCTTAAACTTCAAAATGGAAGCTCAAACCGAGGCCATTTTAGGCGAAGATGGTAAAGTCAGCGCGGTTAAATTTAAAGATGGTTCAAGTGTTGATGCTGATTTAGTAGTGATGGCGGTGGGAATTCGACCCAATATCAATTTAGCTCAACAAGCAGGTTTACAATGTGAACGCGGCATTTTAGTTGATGATACTTTGCAAACGTATGATCCTAAAATTTATTCAATCGGCGAATGTGTACAGCATCGGGGTCAAGTCTACGGTTTAGTCGCGCCCTTATTCGAACAAGCCAAAGTCTGTGCCAATCATTTAGTTGGTTTAGGTTATTCACGCTATGAAGGTTCGGTGACTTCGACAAAATTGAAAGTCACAGGTATCGATTTATTTTCAGCGGGTAATTTCACAGGCACAGACGATAGCGAAGATATTATTTTCCAAGACCCCAGCCTTGGCGTTTATAAAAAATTAGTCATCGAAGACAATAAAATCATTGGTGCAGTGTTATACGGTGCGACTTTGGACGGCTCTTGGTATTTCCAATTGATGCGCGACCAAACTGATATTAGCGCGATGCGGGATAAATTATTATTTGGTCAAGCCCATTTAGGCGATAGCGGTCACGGTGATGAAAATCATATTTTAACCATGCCTGATGATGCTGAAGTCTGTGGCTGTAACGGTGTGTGCAAAGGCGACATTGTTAACGCGATTGTGAAAAAGAATTTATTCACGGTTGATGATGTGCGTACCCATACTAAAGCGTCTAGCTCTTGCGGTTCATGTACTGCTTTGGTCGAGCAATTATTAGCGTCAACTTTGGGCAATGATTATTCAGCTTCTCCCGCGCACAAGCCATTATGTAAATGTACTGATTTAACCCATGATGAAGTTAAAAACGAAATTATTAAACAAAACTTAACCAGTATTCACGCGGTGTATGAAGCTTTAGATTGGAAAACGCCTGATGGCTGTGTCTCTTGTCGTCCTGCCTTAAATTATTATCTGATTAGCAGTTTCCCTGATGTGGCTGAAGATGATGGACAATCACGTTTCATTAACGAACGAGCGCATGGCAATATCCAAAAAGATGGGACTTATTCGGTTGTACCACGGATGTGGGGCGGTGTCACCAATCCTGCTGAATTACGCGCGATTGCGGATGTGGCAGATAAATATGATGTGAAATTGGTTAAAGTCACAGGCGGTCAACGTATCGATTTATTTGGTTTGACTAAAGAGCAGTTACCACATATTTGGTCAGATTTGAATAAAGCGGGTTTTGTTTCAGGTCATGCGTATGGTAAGGCATTACGGACAGTGAAAACTTGTGTCGGTTCTGATTGGTGTCGATTTGGCACGCAGGATTCTACGGGCATGGGAATCAAATTAGAGAAAATGACATGGGGTTCTTGGACACCGCATAAATTCAAAATTGCCGTTTCGGGTTGTCCGCGTAATTGTTCTGAAGCGACGATTAAAGATTTCGGCGTGGTGGCGGTGGATTCAGGTTGGGAATTACATGTGGGTGGTAACGGCGGGATTAAAGTTCGCGTCACCGATTTATTGTGCAAAGTAAGCACTGAGGAAGAAGTACAAGAATATTGCGGCGCGTTTATGCAGTTATATCGTGAACAAGCCCATTATTTAGAACGCACAGCACCTTGGATTGAACGTATGGGTTTAAAATATGTGCAAGAGATTATTGTGGATGATGCCGAACAGCGTAAGTTATTACATGAACGGTTCTTAGCCTCTCAGGAAATTTCACAGGTAGACCCTTGGGCAGAATTGGCGAAAAATCCTAATTCTCCACAATTTAAACCACTGAAACGTATTGAAGCTTAGACATTGCAGGAGTGCAAAATTTATTTTGCAAACTTAAGTTTGCACTCCAAAACGATCTAAATTTCATTACTCAAGGACAATCCAACATGAGCCAACAAATTGCCATCGGCACACTGAACGACATTCCACAAATGGGCGCGACCACCGTCGAAACCCCAAACGGACGCTATGCGATTTTCAGAACCCGAAATGATGAAGTCTTTGCTTTAAGAGACCAATGTCCACACAAACAAGGGCCGCTCGCACAAGGCATCGTCGCTGGGCAAACCGTCACCTGTCCATTACATAATTGGAAAATAGATTTATCATCGGGAAAAGTGCAAGCCCCAGATGAAGGCTGTGTCAACACCTTACCTATTGAAGCCCAACCCGACGGCACATTACTTTTGACTTTGGTGGACTAACTCATGTCTAGCGTACAGACCACTTGTCCTTACTGCGGTGTAGGTTGTGGGATCATCGCAACGGTCAATCCCGATAATAGCGTCACGGTCAAAGGCGACAAAACCCATCCTGCAAACTTTGGCAAACTGTGTTCCAAAGGCTCAGCACTGGGCGAAACCCTCAGCTTAGACGACCGTTTGTTATATCCAGAAATCAATGCACAACGCTGTGATTGGGATACCGCCTTAAATACGGTTGCTGAAAAATTCAAAGATACGATTCAAAAACATGGTGCGGATTCAGTTGCATTTTATGTCTCAGGACAATTATTAACTGAAGACTATTATGTTGCCAACAAGTTGATGAAAGGCTTTATCGGCAGCGGTAATATTGATACCAATTCACGTTTGTGTATGGCTTCCAGTGTCGCAGGACATAAACGCGCATTTGGTAGTGATACTGTGCCTTGTAATTATGAAGATTTAGAGCTTGCCGACTTAATCATTTTGACAGGCAGCAATTTGGCGTGGTGTCATCCTGTGACATATCAACGCATTAACGCGGCTAAGAAAAAACGCCCAGAATTAAAAGTCATCAATATTGATCCTCGTCAAACCGCCACTTGTGACATTGCCGACCAACACATTGCCTTAAAAGCGGGTACTGATGCGTGGTTATTCAACGGTTTATTGCAATTCCTACGCAACAACGACCATTTAGATTACGACTATTTAGAACAATACACCCAAGGTTTTTCCAAAGCCTTAGACGCAGCAAAAAAATCGAGCGGTTCGATTCCAATTGTTGCCCAACAGTGCGGTTTAACAGAACCAGAAGTCGCCGAATTTTATCGCGCATTTGCCAAAACTAAAAAAGTCGTTACCGTTTATTCACAAGGTATTAACCAATCCAGCAGTGGCACAGATAAAGTCAACAGCATCATCAATTGTCATTTAGCCACGGGTAAAATTG
>JAYQWJ020000036.1:0-3444 GCA_035829175.2 Candidatus Albibeggiatoa psychrophila | reverse complement strand
GATTTACCCGGCGCAGATAGATTTTATTTTATGGAGTTTCGCTATAAGTTTTAGCATCACTTGTTGTCAGTCCTAAACATAGAGCTGCTTTATCTTAAAAAGGGTCACTTGCAAAACAAATTTTGAACTTTTGCACGATGGTTTACAGCATTACCTAGCTGTTTTAGTTAGAATGATTTTAACTCAAGCAAAAATGGCTAAATTATCCTCTTTAATAGTATTTTCAATCTGTTGCTGACAAAATCGTGTTTGATAAAAATTGACAACAACTTAAGCAAAACCCAGTATCTCAAATTATTTCCAAACAATACAACAAACCATCATTCATATTTCGTCTATCCTTAATAGAAGTTCAAAATTATATTTTCCAACCCCGTTTATCTGTTAGGAGTTCATAATGAAATTGTTACGAACCTTTTTATTTAGCCTGTTATTGCTGTATGGCTGGCAAGCACAAGCATGGCAAATCGCAGTCAAAGATGTGGATAAACAACCGCATATCTTTTTTAGTCACGAAGGCAAATTGAATAATTTCGATGTCTATTTAGCATGGTTAAATTTCGATGCTAAACAAGATGGTTTTGCAAGTTGGACAACTCAACAAGGTTGGGTGAAAAATAGTATTCAACCGATTAACAACCAAGCTTTGGATATTGATACGCTATCTGATATTCAAGTCACTGCTTTGGACTATCAATGTCCTGATGAACAACGTTGTGTACTTGTATTAGTCGGCGTTGAACATGGACAAGATTGGACAGATTCTACTTTATGGCAACAGGTGCATATTTTACCGTTAAGCATTGCAGCGACTCAAGAACGTTTCCCCGGACAAACCGCATTTACAGAAGTTCAAAATAATGGTTTTCGTGGTGAAATCAATTATGCAGAAGAAGTTGCTTTTGACGATGCAGGCACAAGTGGAATAGCCGCCCCAACCGCAGCAACGGTCGATTCAGCTCCAGACGCAAATAAAGCCGATGGTGAAAGCAGTTCTGTTACCACTGAAAAACCTGATATTTTCAAATTGGTTGGCAATCAAATTTTATATGCCAACAGTCAAGCAAAACGTTTTCAAATCATTGATGTGGTTGGTCATCCTGAAACCCCTAAAATCACCGCTTCGATTAAATTAGAAGGCAGTCCTAGTGAATTATATGTGATTGATGACTACAAAATCTTGATGCAAAATGATAACAAAGGCAACGCATTTTTTACCGTATTTGGTCAAGATAACGCAGGTCAATTACAACAAGTCGATGAATACAAAGTGAAAGGCAGTTTGCGTGAATCTCGTCGGCGTAACAATGCAATTTATACAGTGACTCAAAATTACAACAGTGAAACCCATAATTCAGAAACAACAGTGACCATGTTAGAACTACAAGGCAATGGTAAACTACTTGAAATTGAAAGCAAATTAATTGACGGCTATCCGTATGCAATGAGCATTTTCACTGACTACCTAGTGGTTATAAATAACGGTGAACAATGGCCTGAAACCAATGTGCAAGTCTATAGCTTACTGTCTGGCTTAACTGAATTGCCGAGTATCAATGTACCGGGGCGGATTCCTTCTGAATTCCATGTTTATGTCAAAAATGACAAATTGCATGTTGTTTATGAAGACCTTTCTAAAGAAACAGAACAACAAGGCAGTGCTTTAGCGATTTATGACTTGAATACCATGAAATTATTAGGTCAAGTCGGCAATATCGCGCCAACTGAACAGTTGTATGCAACCCGTTTTGCTGGCGATAAAGCTTATGTGGTGACTTATGAGCGTACTGATCCTTTATGGGTGATTGATATTAGTGATGCAACCAATCCACGGATTTTAGGTGAATTAGAAATTCCGGGTTGGTCAGAAAAAATGTTTTTCAAAGACGATATTTTATTTGCAGTCGGTATTTTCGATCAACCAGAACCTGAAGAAGGTGATATTCGTGTACGCCGTGCATCAGTCAGTTTATTTGATGTTAGCAATCCAACTAATCCAACATTTTTAGATCGTTACATCCCATTGGCGGGTGAAGTACGTTACAGTTATACACAAGCCACTTCTGATGAACGTGCTTTACAATTGGATTGGACGAATCAATTTGCAGCATTACCTATCAACTCTTGGGAAACGGAAACAGGTAGTTATTTGCAAATGTTGTCTTTTACAGATAATCAATTCAAAGACAAGGGCTTAATTCCAAGTCCTGTACAATTGAATCGTAGTTTAAACATTGATGAAAATATCGTTGCAGCATTAGGCGATCAAGCATTATTAACCATTGATGTGACGGGTCAAAAAGTATTAGCCGAGTTAGAATTAGGCGCAAATATTTCTTGGTTAGATTACAAAAAAGGTAAAATCTGGGCAGCATCAACAGGACAAAAAGGCTATTCACGTTTATATCAATACGCGCCTGAGAATCTTGAAGTTGCTGAAAAAACTTGGTCATTACCACGCGGTTATAACGATATTGCAATCGATGAAAATCAAGCCGTATTTTTTAATTACAATCCATTAGCAATGCAAGTATTGGATTTGGCAACAGGTGAATTATTCGCACCCATTGTGATTGAAAATCAAGAAAATGATAGCAAACGTGCTTCAACTTTTTATAACCGTACTCAACATTTTGTGCAAGATGGCTGGTTTTATTTAGCTGAACAACGTGGCTTTGAACCTGTGTTAGAACATAATGCACACATTACGGCTGATGTGATTGAAAAACCTTATTATTATCAACAGTTAGAATGGGTTTTACGTGCTTGGCATTTAGATTCAGGTCAAGAAGGTTTAAGCCGTTCATTACCGGGTGAGCCACTTGGTTTTGCGGATACCAATTTATTAGTGACCCGAGAATTTGATAAAGAAGGTCAATTACGTCTTAATACATTACGTTTGACTGCAAATGCTGCAACCTTGGTTAGCAGTCGCGTGGTTGATGAATGCAAAGATGGTTATAGTGCCAGTCCGTTTTTGGCAGATGATGCGTTGTATGTGACTTGTCAGGAACAGCGTTATTATATTCAACCCGTGCCAATTGCTGTAGAGTCTGACGGTGGAATTGGTGATGGTGCAGAACCTTTGCCAGAACTTTCAGATGAAGATATAGATGATACTGGATTTGCGCCAACGCCTGAAGCTCCAGCAACTAAATTGATTAAATTAGCTCCAGCGCAGAATTTAGCCAAAATTGGTGAATGGAGTTTTGAAGGTTATCCGCAATTTTATGCAGCTTCTGGCGATACGGTATTGATAGGCAATACAAATTACTATCCATATTACAATGATATTGCCATAGACGTTGTGAATATTTCAGTGCCTCGTGGTGGTTATTACGGTGGTGAAGCGGGTTGCACAGTGTATCAATTAGGCTCTGGTGCTGTTGTCACTGAGTTGAAAAAACTGGAAACTTGTCCTTATTATCAAGGCAAAGCAATGAC
>JAYQWJ020000035.1:0-5459 GCA_035829175.2 Candidatus Albibeggiatoa psychrophila | reverse complement strand
TTTGTATTCCTTGAATGTTTTTTTATATTTCTTTTTTACCCGCTCAACGTAGATTAAAAATAATCATCACCATAAACCATCACCCGTTGAAAAACCTTATACGCAGCATTATCAAAAGACTTTAGATTGCTTTAAAGCCTAATTACCGTTAATGGAGTACGACTTTATGAAAAAGTGGAAATGTATGTTATGTAGTTTTATTTATGATGAATCAGAAGGCTTACCTGAAGAAGGTATTGCAGCAGGCACAGCTTGGGCAGATGTTCCAGAAGATTGGATATGCCCCAAATGCGGTGTGAGTAAAGGAAACTTTGAGATGATAGAAATTTAACAATTCATTTTCAGAGTCTGAGGATTGGTAGTCCTTTAAGGATTGCCAGTTCTCAACAATTTAATGCCCATTATTTATCATTGATTTTAGTGTATCCCTTTTCAAATCAAGCCAAATTCGATACTATTTTACTAATAACATTAAAAGGAATGCGTAATGCACTTAAGACAAAAAGGTCAAGATACCCTCATTTCACTGAAAGATTTAACCGTGAATATGAATTGGAATACAGCCGCTGATTTTGATTTAGCCGTTATTTATAAAACCAAAAAAGATGAAAAAGGGATTGTTTATTTTGGCGATTTAGGTCATTTAGAAGAATTTCCTTATATCCAGCTCGATAAAGATGCAGGAGTTGGTGATACGACGGGTTCAAAACAGGAAACATTAAAAATCAAACATCTCAATGATATGAAATATGTTTGGTTATTTTGCTGGGATTACGGCATGGTCAAAATAGGCAAAACAGCCCGTTTTACAGGCAGCGATGTTAATTTAAGTTTAGTCGACCGCGAAGGCAATCAGAATGTTGTAGAGCTTGATGATGCTGTTGAAGATGGCAATGTGTGTTGTATCGCAACGATTGACAATACAAGCCCAACAGGTGCAATGCTCATTAATGTCAGCCGCTCAGCAACGTTGCATAAATTGGAAACCCTGAATCAACTATTTGAAGTCGTGGAATAAAACAGAGAGTGCCAATCTCATTTAAGTGGTTACTGGCAAAACAAGTTTTGCACTCCTATACTACCAAAGCACTGAAAGGTTTTTTGTGCCAAACAGTGCTATTTCTCAAATCTATTCCTAACTTAAATAATGTACCAACAAATCGCTTTTTAGGCTTGATTAAACTCGACAAAGAATGTTGAGCCTTTACCCAATTCACTCTCACACCAAACTTCGCCACCCATAGCATCCACTAGTTTTTTCACAATAAACAGACCTAAGCCTGTGGAATGCTCACCACCCGTAGGACGAGGGGTTAAACGCACAAACTTACCAAATAGCTTGTTCTGATCTTCCTTGCTTAAACCCAATCCTTCATCTCGAATTTCAAAACGCATGACTTTTTTCTGAATAGGGTATAAACAAATGTGAATGTCACGTTCTGTTGGTGAATATTTGACTGCATTGGAGACCAAATTATCTAATACTTGCTGTACGATACCTTTATCCACATAAGCAAGAGTATAGGATTGGTTAGATTGAAAATGAACTTTGATGTTTTTATTTTTCGCGCGAGCTTCATAATCATGCACAACCGTTTTAATGATTGGTAATAAGTTTACTTTCTCAAGGTCCATGTTCACCTTGCCTGATTCAATTGCATTTACATCTAGTAAATTAGTAATCAAATCAAACATTTTCCGCGAAGCAGTTTCAATCATTTGTGCACTTTCGAGTAATTCTTCTTGTGGCAAGACCTCAAACTCTTCTTGTATATATTCCGCAGTCCCTCGAATTGCCGCCAATGGGTTTTTCAAGTCATGCGCGGCAATCCCTAAAAACTCATTTTTCTCTTGGTTTAAATGGATTAGCTCAACATTTTTAGCTTCAATTTCTTTGCTGTAGCGTAATGCAACATTTTTGGCTTCTTGCTCTTGCACTAAACGCAACCGATCTTCTTCTGCTTGTTTGCGTTCACGAATATCTTGGAAAGTGACAATGGCATATTTCACTTGCTGCCGGTCATCAAAAATAGGTGTACCACAAGATTCAATCGGTACAATAACACCATCAGCTCGGTGAATTTCAATATCATCTAAGGTATTACTTTCACCTTGCAATGCTCGTACACTGGTCAAGTCTTTATTTGGATAATGCTGCACAGTATCTGCAATGTAAAAATGATAGGTCTCTGAAATGTTTTTTGTATCATGTGGCTTATGGTAATTAATTCCTAAAATATTAAGCGCACTTGGATTCATATAATGCGTACTACCATCGGTATTTAAAATAATAATACCCAATGGAACAGCATCTAAAAATTGACGTAAACGCTGCTCATTAGCTTGGGCAATTTTAACCGCCTGTTCTTTTAATTTATCAATTTCTTGTAATTGTTGATTATAAGCCCGAGACTTTTGTAGTTTACGTTGTTGATCAATGAAAAACAAAGCAAATACAAAGAAATAAGAACTATAAGCCCACCACGTTTTCCACCACGGAGGCAATACTTCAATCGTAATACTTCGACCTTTTTCATTCCAAATACCATCGTTATTGCTAGCTTTCACTTTAAATGTATAAGTGCCTGCAGGTAAGTTTGTATAAGTGGCAAAACGTTGGCTACTATCGAGATAAACCCAATTTTTATCGAAACCGACTAATTGATAAGCATATTGGTTTTTATGTGGAATAACAAAATCTAAAGCTGAAAAATGAATCGAAAAAACATTCTCTTTATGAGTCAAAGTTATTTTAGGAATATAGTTAATATCTTGGGTTAGCAAAGAATCTTTATGCACAGGCACTGATTTATTAAACAATTTTAAATCGGTAAACACAACCTGAGGCACATTTAGATTAGTAGATAATAATTCAGGGTTAAAGCGATTGAATCCACCCGGTCCGCCAACATACAATTCACCTGAACTTGCAGTTAAAGCAGCCCCTATAAAAAATTCATCGGCTTGCAAACCATCACCCATATCATAGTTACGCATTGCTGAGACTTTACTTGGATCATGCTTTGGATCATAACAAGATAATTCAGGGTTTGTATCAAATTCAGGACTAAAACAAGATAAGCCACGGTTGGTTGCAATCCATAAACGACCGAATCTATCTTGCATGATACCGTTAACCGTATCTCCAGCTAAATCATCATGTTTTTGGCTGAAATGTTTAAATGTGTTTGTTTCAAAGTCAAATAGATTTAAGCCACTGCCAGACGTACCAACCCATAAACGCTGTTGTTTATCTTCAAAAATGGCAGCAATATTATTACCACTAATAGAGTTTTTATCCATTTTATTATGTTTGTAATGGGTAAACGTTTCAGTTTCAGGGTCAAAACGGTTTAAACCATTGGGAGTCGCTACCCAAATCATACCCTCATGGTCGCTATAGATATAGATAACTTGGTTATGGCTTAAACTATTTTTGCTATGGGCATCATGAATATAATGAGTAAATTGTTTGGTTTCCTGATTATACAGACTAAGCCCATGTTCCCATGTTCCAATCCATACCCGATCTTTTTTATCTACATGAATACTAAATAAGTGATTGCCAGAAATGCTTTGGGGATTTCCTTCTTCATGGAAAAAATGTGTGAAATTCTCAGTTTTTGGGTCAAAACGGCTAAAACCCTCCCAAGTTACCATCCATAATACCCCTTTGGAATCTCCCGAAATTTCATAAACATCTTCTCCAACGAGACTATTATTAGGGTTGTCTTCTTCAGGTTGATAACATTTAAAAGGGAGTATTTCAAGTGGTGGGTTAGGATTAAAACGGCAAATCCCACCTCCTTCTATTCCAATCCAAACCATGCGATCTTGGTCTTCGTAAAAAGCATAAACTTTATTATTAGTTAAATTTCCATCACGTTCAGAAGTATAATAATAGTGTTGAAAAGTATTAGGATTATCTAGTTTATTAACCCCACCACCCCAAGTTGGAATCCAGATATTATCTTGATGATCTTTTAATATCCCCATTGGATAAGCATTAATACTATAAGAATCCGTTTTATCTGGTGCGTGCTTTTCAGTCTTTCCTGTTTTGGGATCATAAATAGTAAAGGCAAAACCGGGTGTATCACATACTGTGAGTAATTTACCATCATCACCTAATAAAACATCAACAAAAGCAACACCTTTAAAATGATTTGTTACCTGTTCAGTTGCAACGTCAAGTAAATCTAATCCCTCTAACGTTGATATCCAAAATTGCTGTTTTTTTTCTGCTTTACGTATTGAATAAATTTTATTACTAATCAAATTATGTGATGCAACAGTATAAAGTTTAAAGGTTTTATTTTTTTTATCAAAACGGTTCAATCCTTGACCCCATGTACCAAACCATAAATAACCATGGCTATCTTCAAAAATATTATTTGGCCCTTTAAAATTATTACCTGCTAAGCTATTTTGATTATTTGATTCATATTTATAATGGGTGAATTGTTCGGTTTTTAGGTTAAAGTTATTAAGACCTTCGCTATGAGTGGCAACCCATAGCTCGCCAGTGCTATCGACAAAAACAGAGACGAGATTATTACTACTTAGGCTATTGGGATTATTAGGTTCATGAAAATAACGAGAAAAAGATTGGGTCTTAGGGTCAAAGCGATTTAAACCATAATTTGTTGCTATCCATAATATGCCATCACTGTCTTCTACAACGTCAGTAATAAAATTACTACTAAGGCTATTATTATCTTCACTATCAACGCGGTAAGCAATAAAATTATAACCATCATATTTATTTAAGCCATCTTCGGTACAAAACCATAAAAAACCTTGGGAATCCTGTAATGCACAGTTCACGGTAGAATGAGACATACCTTGAGCAACAGCAAAATGTTGAAATTTAGGATTTTGCGCACTGATAGCATATTGGCTATAGAATATGAACAAACTGAAACTATATAAAATGAGTTTATGCACAAGGATTTCCCATACTTGAGTATTTATATGCGAATTAAGAACTAAAGGCTTAGTTTTAAAATATACTGATTATGCTATTTTCGATCTGAAAATAATTTTTTCAATGTGTTATATAATACATTCTTAATTGATTAATATTATATTGTGTTAAGTTTTCACATCTTACCTTGTATAAAAACTTAGTCGTAAAATATTTAATTAATTTATGGTTCGAATATCTTTTAAAGTATGCTATTAAATCAAAATTTAAAAATAACACTCATAAATGTAAATGCTTCAGTGATTGCACCTTTAGTCCACTGATTCATTAATCTATTAAACCGTTTCCAATTGTTTTTCTTGCGATCAGGAACCAGTTCTCCAGTTTGTTCCCACTTGTGCAAGGTTTGAATGGATATTCCCGGTAACTTAGCTTCTTTTCCTATTTTTATCATTTGCATACTATGCGATACTATATGATAATTCAATTACTGTTTAAACCCTTATGAACCATATTGTTATAATAAAAAATT
>JAYQWJ020000034.1:0-2148 GCA_035829175.2 Candidatus Albibeggiatoa psychrophila | reverse complement strand
AAAAAGTGTCCGAACCATTGTTATTTTAATGTAAAGCATTTCTTAAGCTCAGGCTATTTTTGATAGTTTCCCTTTTGAAACAAATTAAAATTGTTAACACTGTTAACTGAACACTGAAAATGATGAATTTATTAGATTATAACCGCGAAGATTTAAGCCAATTTTTTATTGAGTCGGGTGAAAAACCGTTTCGTGCTACTCAAGTTTTAAAATGGGTGCATCAACTCGGTGTCACTGATTTTGACGAAATGACTAATTTAAGCAAAGCATTGCGTCAACGTTTGCAAACAGAAACCAGCTTGACAATTCCACAAGTTGTCACCGAACAAGAATCCGTTGATGGCACTCGTAAATGGCTGTTGGAATTAACCGATGGCAATCAAATTGAAATGGTGTTTATTCCTGAAGATGACCGCAACACCTTATGTATTTCTTCCCAAGTCGGTTGTGCGTTGGACTGTCGTTTTTGTTCCACGGCGCAACAAGGATTTAGTCGTAACCTAACCGTTGGCGAAATTATTGGTCAATTATGGTTGGCTGAACATCATTTACGCTCGCAAAATATTTACGCAACCGATGTGCAACAACGCGCCATCAGCAATGTGGTATTAATGGGCATGGGCGAGCCATTGGCGAATTTTAAAAATGTAGTTAAAGCAATGAATTTGATGCGGGATGATTTTAGCTACGGCTTATCATGGCGACGGATTACATTAAGCACCGCTGGCATTGTCCCTGCAATGGAACGCCTCAAACAAGAATGTCCTGTCAATTTAGCTGTATCGCTACACGCGCCTACTGATGAATTGCGTAATGAATTAGTACCGATTAATAAAAAATATCCGATTGCAGATTTACTCGATGCCTGTCGTGACTATATTAAAAATGAAAATCGGCGTAAAATTACGTTTGAATATGTGATGTTACAAGATTTCAATGACAGCCCCAAACAAGCACATCTTTTAGCGAAACTATTGCGCGATGTGCCTGCAAAAATCAACTTGATTCCATTTAATCCATTTCCAAATTCGCCTTATCAACGTTCAAGTCAGGAACAAATTGATGTGTTTAGAAATATTTTGATTAAAGCAGGTTTGATCACAGTGACACGTAAAGTGCGTGGTGATGATATTGATGCCGCTTGTGGTCAATTAGTCGGGCGTGTATTTAATAAGAAACAAGGACATACTCAGCCTATTATCATGCAGGGAACAATGGGATGAAGTATTTGATTTTATTTGTTATTTCAATATTGCTTGTGGCTTGTGGCAGCAATCCTGTGATTACAGATAAAGATTTTTCCCAGCTCAACAGTTTGGATGATTTAAAGCATTTAGAATATGACATTAGCCAAGTAAAACCCTATAAACCTAAAAAAGTATCTGAAATTAATTTGAATTTAGGCATTGAGTATATGAAACGGGGCAAAATGGAAATTGCGCTGAATCGTTTACGCAAAGCAATTGAAAAAGATGTGGATTATGCAGATGCGCATAGCACGATTGCGATTTTATTTGAACGGGTTGGGCAAAACGAAGATGCACGAATTCACTATGAAACAGCGGTGAAATTACAAGTTTATAATGCGACGATTCAAAATAATTATGGTCAGTTTTTATGTAAACATGGTACGTGGGAAGAGGCAAATCGTTCATTTTTGATTGCGTTGGCAAATCCTGTGTATGCACGTCCTGCCGTGCCTGCAACCAATGCGGCTATCTGTGCGATGCGATATAAACATTATGAAGACGCTGAGGCTTATTTGCGCCATGCTTTGACTTTAAACCCTAATTTTTCTCGTGCTTTATATCAAATGGCACTGTTGAATTTTGAGACAGGTCGCTATAATGTGGCGCAAGATTATTTTAAACGCTATATAGACGATAGACCACATAATGCACAAACGTTATGGCTGGGTGTTCGTATTGCACATGATTTACATGATACGGCGACAGAATCACGTTATGCACGGATTTTACGTTCTGAATTCCCAGATACCATCGAAGTACAATGGTTGAACGAAAAACGTTATCATAAATAGAGAATTACGGTACATAATATGACAACAACTTATGGAAATGATGCCGCAGAAGATGGTGTAATTAAAGTCATCACCGCAGAATCAGCTGAGGACGAAGCACATAAACC
>JAYQWJ020000033.1:0-6470 GCA_035829175.2 Candidatus Albibeggiatoa psychrophila | reverse complement strand
TAAAGCATATGTTATCATAAATAAGCATAGATTTGTATTAGCTGTAACTTACCCACCCACTTTTAGCTGATGGTTGTTTAGTCTACGTTTTCTGATGGTGTTTCTACTACCTCTACTACCACAGACTCTTTAAAATCACAATCTTTCTGAGGGCATACTTTCTCTGTTCCCCAGCGTTTCGTTGTTTTCAAAGTGAGAATCGCCCAATTACACTTAGGACAAGACTCTTTTAATGGCGGGTGTGAAACGGCATATTTGCAATCAGGATAACGATCACAAGAATAAAAGAATGTGCCAAATCGTGATTTGCGTCGAATCAATTGACCTTGCTGACAAGTTGGGCAAGCAATCCCCGTTTTATCCTCGTCAGCCGCTTCAACATGCTTACATTTCGGATATTGGCTACAACCGACGAATTTACTACCACTGCGTGAATTTTTAAGATGTAACTCCGAATCACAAGCAGGACATTTACGCCCTTCAATTACTTGAGGTTGTACGGATTGACGCGCGGCGGCAGCATCAGCATCTTCATCGACATTACGCGTGTAATCACAATCTGGGTATGCGGTACAGGCAACAAAACGTCCTGTTTTCCCTAATTTAACCACTAATTGAGCCTTACACTTAGGGCATTTCTCATCCAATGGCTCTTGGGTCACGTCTTTTTTATCAACGGTCTCCATCTTTTCATCAATCAAGCTCTTGAATGTGCCCCAGAATTCTTTCATCAACGGCTTCCATTGCCGCTCACCGCGTGAAACCGCATCCAATGAATCTTCTAGTTTTGCAGTAAAATCATAATCCACATATTGGGTGAAATGTTCAGCAAGTAATTTAGTGACAATACGTCCGACATCAGTTGGATAAAAGCGTTTTTTGTCTAAAATCACATATTCACGTTGCTGTAGCGTTGAAATAATCGACGCATAAGTGGACGGTCGACCAATGCCAAATGCTTCTAAACTCTTGACTAAACTTGCTTCTGTGTAACGCGGTGGTGGTTCGGTAAAATGTTGGTCAGCACGAATACCTAATAAATCAACAATGTCGCCTTGTTCCATTTCAGGCAACAATTTTTCATCATCGTCATTGCTATCTTCGGCTTTCTTATCATCGACACCTTCCAAATAAACCAACATAAAGCCCGGTTTCGCAACCACAGAACCATTAGCACGAAATATGTTCTGTTCTGTACCACAAATCAAATCAATCGCCACAGTGTTCAAGGTCGCATGAACCATTTGACAAGCAATAGTCCGTTTCCAAATCAAGTTGTAAAGTTTATATTGATCTTGAGTTAACGACGCTTTAATTTCATCAGGATGACGAAAAGCAGAAGTTGGGCGCACTGCTTCATGGGCTTCTTGCGCATTTTTAGATTTGGTTTTAAATTCACGCGGCTGGCTTGGTACATTTTCCTTGCCATAACGCTGAGTAATTGAATCGCGAATTTCTTCCACCGCTTCTTTGGCTAAATTCACCGAGTCCGTTCGCATATAAGTAATTAAGCCAACAGCTTCTTCACCTGTGTCTATACCTTCGTATAATTTCTGCGCGGTCATCATGGTGCGTTTGGTGGTAAAACCCAGTTTACGCGCCGCTTCTTGTTGTAATGTTGAAGTGGTAAATGGTGCGGCAGGTTGTCTTTTACGTTGTTTTTTGTCAACTTTGAGAACGGTTAATTTGCCTTGGGCTTGAGCGAGTAAATCATCTCGAATTTGCGTAGCACCCGCTTCTTTATTCACTGTAAATTGGCTAATTTTCTTATCAGCATATTTGGTTAATTTTGCGCTGAATTTGTTGCTATCTTTCTCATTATCCGCTTCAATCGTCCAATATTCTCTGGGCTTGAATTGCTCAATTTCAATTTCACGTTCAACGATTAAGCGCAACGCAGGACTTTGTACTCGACCAGCGGACAAACCTTGGCGCACTTTATACCAAAGCACTGGCGACAGGTTAAAACCGACTAAATAATCTAAAGCCCGTCGAGCTTGTTGCGCATCAATCATATCAATGGATAAATCACGCGGATTAGCCACCGCTTCTTGAATCGCCGATTTGGTAATTTCATGAAACACCACACGGTGTACGGGTTTATCTTTTATCAAATCACGTTCTTGTAATAATTCATGCAAATGCCAAGAAATCGCCTCACCTTCTCTATCAGGGTCAGTCGCAAGATACAAAGTCTCTGCTTTTTTCATGGCTTTGCTAATCGCGTCAACGTGTTTTACACTTTTAGCAGGCATTTCGTAGTGCATCATAAAGTCGTTATCTGGCTCAACTGCACCCTTTTTGGGTAGCAAGTCACGCACATGACCATAGGAGGCCAAGACTTCAAAATCTTTTCCTAAATACTTTTTGATGGTTTTCGCCTTAGCAGGAGATTCCACAATAACTAGATGCTTGCTCACAACGATTAACTTCTCGGCTAATGGGTAACGGGTTTAAGAAATAACGGGAATTTTGATTTACGTCAAGTGTTTTTTTATCATTAAGGGGTCAATCAATCCTGAAAGTGCTTGAAAAAAGTAGATACAATGGACATCAATCTGTAAATTGAAAAAGATGTGTTACTTTGAAAATTCACCCAAAAACCAAACATGCAACGTGAATCCAGTATCGGGTTTTATTTGTTATGATTGTATTGAAATTGCTGGTAGTTCTAATAAAATGTAGTACTGCTTTTTCTTGAAATAGTCACTTGCAAAACCAGTTTTGCACTCCTGCACTACACAAGCACCACTACCAAATTGCTTATAATATTTTTCTAAATCGTCTAATTTTAAGCATTTTATTTAGCACTGAGCTTAATAACCGCTTTTACAGCCGTAATCACTTTTTCAACATCGGCTTCGGTCATGCTGGGATAAATCGGCAGACTGACGGCGCGTTGATAAGCATCTAAGGCAACAGGAAAATCTTGCGGTTTGAACTGATAACGTTGTTGCCAATAAGGCTGTAAATGCAACGGAATAAAATGCACACTTGCGCCAACACCTTGTTTAGCCATCTGGTCGATGAATTGATTGCGGTCAATCGATAATTGTTCTAAATCCAATTGTAAAACATATAAATGCCAAGCATGTTGACTGTCACAAGGATATTGTATTTCAGGGGTTTTTAATGGCAAACCTGTCAAACCATGTGAGTAATGGCGTGCAATGGCTTCTCGCTGCTGTGCAAATTTTTCCATTTTGGCAAATTGATGAATCCCAATCGCTGCCATAATATCACTCATATTATATTTAAAACCCGGTGCGACAATTTCATAATACCAACTGGGTTGCGATGATTGGCTACGGTCAAAAATATCGCGGTTAATTCCATGTAAACGCATCGTATTAATTCGTTGCGCATAATCTGGATTGCTAGTCAAAATCATCCCGCCTTCACCTGTCGCCACGGGTTTGGTAACATAAAAGCTGTAAACCGTAATATCGCCCAATGTGCCTACTTTGCGATTCTTATAGGTTGTTGGCAGTGCATGGGCGGCATCTTCAATCACTTTTAATCCATATTGTCGCGCCAAATCTAAAATCACATCCATATCACAGGCTTGACCTGCAAAATGTACAGGCATAATCGCTTTGATATTGGGTTCAGCTTTTAATGCGGCTTCGAGCTGATTGACATCCATATTAAAAGTTTGTCTATCAATATCGACAAAAACAGGGTCAGCTCCCAAATAGCGCATCACTTCAGCGGTTGCGGTAAAGGTATAGGGTGTTGTTACAATTTTATCACCCGCTTGAATGCCTATGGCTTCTAGGGCTAAATGCAACCCCGCCGTACACGAACTTACTGCCAAGGCATGGGGTACTTGAAAATAATCAACAAAGGCTTGTTCAAATTGCTTGGTTTTAGGCCCTGAGGTTAACCAACCTGAACGTAATGTATCTACAACTTCGTTAATTTCTTCTTCACCAATACAAGGCTTTGCAAACGGTAAAAAATCATCACTCACGAAAACCACTCCAACAAGCAGAATAAAACCGTATTGTACAATGTCATCATCAAAAAAGGCGCATTATCTTAATTGAATAATTGATTATTAGCATAATATATTTAAAACCGCATTAGATTAAAAAAATAGTCTGGGCTTGTATATTTAGATTTAAAGTCTGGTTATGGGCTTAGCTTCTTGGGTTTAAAGATATTTAAGTATATTGAATTTTACTTATTTATCCCAAACTAGTTAGCTGTTAGTGAAACCTATCAACACACTGGAGGATATTGCATGGCTGATAAGCAACAAATAGAAACGGCACTAAAAACTTACACAGACCCTTATTTGGGCAAAGATTTAGTGACAGCCAATGCGGTAAAAGAGATTAAAGTTGACGGCAACCAAATAACGCTTGAAATTCAATTTGGTTATCCAACAGCGGGTTATAATCAGGTTTTAACTGATGAATTGACGCGTTGTGTGAAAACCGTTGCGGGTATTGAAACCGTTAATGTGAATATTAACAATAAAGTGATTGCGCATTCAGTGCAGCAAGGTGTTAAGCCACTTGATGGTGTCAAAAACATTATTGCAGTCGCTTCGGGTAAAGGTGGTGTTGGTAAATCAACCACGGCGGTTAATCTCGCCTTAGCACTTAAAGCTGAAGGTGCAAATGTAGGTTTATTGGATGCAGATATTTATGGTCCTAGCCAGCCTAGAATGTTAGGTGTGAATGAAAAGCCACAGCCTGCACCTGATGGCACGCATTTAAATCCTGTGATGGGGCATGGTTTACAAACTATGTCGATTGGTTACATGATTGAAGAAGACACCCCAATGATTTGGCGTGGCCCAATGGTGACACAGGCTTTAGAGCAATTATTACGTGATACCTTGTGGAGTGATTTGGATTATTTAGTGATTGATTTGCCACCGGGTACGGGCGATACGCAATTGACTTTGGCGCAAAAAATTCCTGTCAGTGGCGCTGTTATCGTTACAACGCCTCAGGATATTGCTTTGTTAGATGCGCGTAAAGGTTTGAAAATGTTCGAAAAAGTAAATATACCCGTATTGGGTGTGATTGAAAACATGAGCATTCATATTTGTAGTAAATGTGGTCATGAAGAACATATTTTTGGTGAAGGTGGCGGTAAAAAAATGGCAGATGAAAGTGGTGTCAGTTTGCTAGGTTCATTGCCGTTAGATACTAGTATCCGCAAAAATGCTGATGAAGGTCAACCAACCGTGATTTCTGATCCTGACAGCCGAATTGGTCAGATGTATCGAGAAATTGCCCGTGGCGTTGGCGCGAAGTTATCTTTGCAAGCGAAAAATTACGCGACTAAGTTTCCAACCATTAAAATTGAAAATAAATAATTCTGATTCAGGAGCTGCTTATCTCAATGAGTGGCTCTTTTCCATTGGCTATATTGCTCATCATTTGCTAACGAAAAAATACTGATTACACGATGCTGTAGACTGTGTTTTTCTCCACCTAAAAGCTTGCAATCTAAACAAAAATACGCCAGACTTTCACTCCATTTCGTCACTTAGAAATAGTCTATATTATGTTGATGTTACCAGGGGTCTTAGCCTATTTGGGCGTAGGTAGTGGCACAAGCTATCTAACCTTTTGCATGATTGTTTTTCTTGGGCAACGTCAATTTATTTATAGTCCAACGCCGCTATTTTCGCTGTCCCCCAAACATCCTTTGTTTAATATGCCTTATAAAGAGGTTAATATCCCCGTCAAAAATTTGCCCGATTATTTGCATTGCTGGCATATTTTTGCACCCGCTCCTGATACGACTCAACATATTATTTTGCCTGAAGAGCCTTTTAATATTGTGGCTGAGCCGAAGACGATTTTATATTTTACAGGCGCGGGATATAACAAAAGCAGTTATTTGGTGCGTATGAAAAGTTTTCATCAACTTGGTTTTTCTATTTTCACTTGTGATTATCGTGGTTATGGCAAAAGTAAAGGTCATTATCCAAGAGAACGACAGTTTTATGAGGATGCGAGATTGGCGTGGAATTATCTGACAGAAACTCAAGGCATTGCACCCAAAGATATTATTATTTATGGTGAGTCGTTAGGTGGAGCTGTGAGTATTGATTTAGCGTCTCAATTGCCAGAAGTTGGTGGGGTTATTATTCAAAGTTCATTTACTTCGATGGCGGATACGATTGGGCAATTAGGTTTGATGCGTTATGTTCCTGTTAATTTGATGTTGACAGAAAAGTTTCATTCTTTGAAAAAAGTTAAAAATATCAAAGCACCTATTTTGTTTTTGCATGGTACGGGGGATGATTTAGTGCCTTTTCAGATGAGTGAACGATTGTATAAAGCGGCGAAAAAGCCTAAACAGTTGTTTTTAATACCTGAGGCAGGTCATACATATTTATATCGTCCGGGGCGAAATTCTTATCTTAAAGCCATTCAACGTTTTATTCATAGTTTGTGATTAGAGTTGACGCATCCTTGTAAATAATATAGTTATTAAAAATA
>JAYQWJ020000032.1:0-3479 GCA_035829175.2 Candidatus Albibeggiatoa psychrophila | reverse complement strand
AGATTCTTGAGCCACAGGCGCAGCACTTGCACCACCCGCTGAAGCCATTTTGATAATCAAAGAACCTTGTGAAACCGTGTCACCAATATTGACTAAGATTTCTTTAACCACACCCGCACTAGGGGCTGGGACTTCCATGGTTGCCTTGTCACTTTCTAAAGTAATCAAAGCTTGTTCAGGTTCAACCGAATCACCCACAGCGACTAAAACTTCAATCACAGGTACATCGGAAAAATCACCAATATCAGGAACTAACACATCTTGAATCGCGCCACCCGATTGAGCGACAGGTGCAGATTCTGCTACAGGTTCAGGGCTTGCAGGGGCAGCAGATTCTCCCGCCGCTTCCATTTTAACAATCAACGTGCCTTCTGAAATAGCATCGCCAATTTTAACAATCACTTCTTTCACCACACCCGCATAAGGAGCTGGCACTTCCATGGTCGCCTTATCACTTTCTAAAGTAATTAAAGCTTGTTCCGCGTCAACCGAATCGCCGACAGCGACCAATACTTCAATCACTGGGACATCAGAAAAGTCACCGATGTCAGGCACAAATACGTCTTGAATTGCCATCTATGTCTCTCCTTATGCGGTCAATGGGTTTGGTTTTTCTGGATTGATACCATATTTATCAATGGCTTCTGTCACTTTGCTAGCAGGAATTAAATTCATATCTGCCAAGCCTTTTAAAGCAGCAACGGTGACATAATAACGATCCACTTCAAAATGGCGACGTAAGCGTTTACGTAAATCACTGCGTCCAAAACCATCTGTTCCCAAAGTCAAATAATTCATCGGCACACATGAACGTATTTGATTTGCATAGGCTTTCACATAATCCGTTGCAGCGATGGCGGGCCCTTGACGACCTTTCAAACATTCGCGCACATAGCACATTTTGCGATCCGCTTCGGGGTGTAACATATTCCAACGTTCTGTATCTTCACCTTGGCGACGTAATTCGGTGAAACTGGTGACGCTCCAAATGTCTGAACTGATGCCGAAATCTTCAGCTAATAAACTGCTGGCGGCGATCACTTCGCGTAAAATCGTGCCACTGCCCAAAAGCTGTACTTTTAATTCTGAATCCATGCCTTCTTTCAACAAATACATGCCTTTAAGAATGCCTTGTTCCACGCCTTCTGGCATTGCAGGATGGATATAATTTTCATTCATGACAGTCAAATAATAGAACACGTTTTCTTGTTGTTCATACATGCGACGTAAACCATCATGTAAAATCACTGCTAATTCATACGCATAAGTTGGATCATACGTCACGCAATTGGGGATATTCGCCGCAATCATTAAACTGTGACCGTCTTGATGCTGTAAGCCTTCACCCGCTAAAGTGGTTCGACCCGCAGTACCGCCGATGAGGAAACCACGCGCTTGCATGTCACCTGCAGCCCATGCCAAATCGCCCACCCGTTGGAAACCAAACATAGAATAGAAGATATAAAACGGAATCATATTAATGTTGTTATTCGCATACGAAGTCGCCGCCGCAATCCATGAGGACATCGCGCCTGCTTCATTAATGCCTTCTTCTAAAATTTGACCTTTTTTGTCTTCGCGGTAATACAATAATTGGTCAGCGTCTTGTGGCTCGTATAATTGCCCTTCAGATGAGTAAATCCCCAACTGGCGGAACATGCCATCCATACCAAAAGTACGCGCTTCGTCTGGGACGATTGGGACAACGTTTTGACCTAATTTTTTGTCTTTAACCAACACGTTTAACATGCGTACAAATGCCATTGTGGTGGAAATTTCGCGGTCGCCTGTGCCTTTTAATTGGACATCAAATGCGGATAATGGTGGCACTTCTAACGGAGTCGCGGTTTTTTGACGTAAAGGCAAGTAACCGCCTAAAGCTTGACGACGTTCTTGCAAATACTTGATTTCTGGACTGTCATCAGGTGGACGATAGAATGGTGCTTCTGCGACTTTGTCATCAGGAATCGGAATATTGAACCGATCACGGAATTCGCGTAACGCCGCTTCACCCATTTTTTTCTGTTGATGCGTCGCGTTTTGACCTTCACCCGCATCACCCATGCCATAACCTTTGACAGTTTTAGCAAGAATAACAGTCGGTTGACCTTTATGCGCTACCGCTTCGGCATACGCTGCATAAATTTTCTGAGGATCATGACCACCACGATTCAATCGCCAAATGTCATCGTCACTCATGCCCGCAACCATGGCTTTTAATTCTGGATATTTGCCAAAGAAATTATCACGGGTATATTTACCGCCTTTGGCTTTGAAGTTCTGATATTCGCCATCAACACATTCTTCCATCCGTTGACGCAATAAACCATCAGTATCCGCCGCCAATAATGGATCCCAGTAAGAACCCCAAATCACTTTGATGACGTTCCAACCCGCACCACGGAATTCTGCTTCAAGTTCTTGAATAATTTTGCCATTTCCACGCACAGGCCCGTCTAAACGCTGTAAGTTACAATTGACAACAAACACTAAGTTATCCAATTTCTCACGCGAAGCCATGCCGATTGCGCCTAATGATTCTGGCTCATCCATTTCGCCATCACCCATAAACGCCCACACTTTGCGGTTTTCAGTTTTGGCTAAACCACGGTGGTGTAAGTAACGTAAGAAACGGGCTTGATAAATCGCCATGATTGGGCCTAAACCCATTGAAACCGTTGGGAATTGCCAGAAGTCAGGCATTAACCACGGATGCGGATAGGATGATAGACCATCGCCATCGGCTTCTTGACGGAATTTTGATAATTGCTCTTCAGAGATACGACCTTCTAGGAAGGCGCGGGCGTAAATACCGGGGGCTGAATGACCTTGGATGTAGAGTAAATCGCCGCCATGGTCTGGGGTTTTGGCATGGAAAAAATGATTAAAACCGACATCGTACAATGTTGCGGCTGAGGCAAAACTGGCAATATGTCCGCCGAGTTCTGAGCTTAAACGATTGGCATTGACCACCGTTGCAACCGCATTCCAACGGATTAATGAGCGAATACGCCACTCTGTTTCTGCGTTACCGGGGTCTTGTTGTTCTAAATGGCGGGGGATGGTATTAACATAAGCTGTATTGGCACTATGGGGAATGTAAGTACCTGAACGTCTTAGTTTTTCAATCATACGTTCGATGAGGAAGTGAGCGCGTTCGTCTCCTTCTTCCTCCAGCACGCTTTCAATGGCATCGATCCATTCGCGTGTTTCCTCCAAATCAATATCCTGTTTCTGATGGACATTTTTATAAGGTGTTGTCATAGTGTCTCCTTTTGGGTATGACAAGTTGTTTTAATTTTTTATCTTGATATAACAATGCCTTGTGGGCTACATTCAATCAAGCACCTAAAATTTTTGGATAATCGAAGGATATAACGAAATACAAAGTGAGTCAAATTTTTTTATACTAACTATAATTTTTACTTATGGTTTGGATTAGGGTTTGTTTGTGTAATGGTTTTAATGGGTTTTGTGTG
>JAYQWJ020000031.1:0-9723 GCA_035829175.2 Candidatus Albibeggiatoa psychrophila | reverse complement strand
CACATAACAGACTTATTAGACAACAATTGTTGCTGAGTTGATGACGATGTGAATAGACTATAGATAATAATTGGTTATATTGATTATCATTGGTTTTTAGTAGCGGCAGGTGTTAAACAGCACTTGATAGTCAGGCATTATGGATTCACTTATTATTTTTTTATATACAATTGGCATATTCTAATGAACTTATCGCATGGTTTGCTACTGTTATTTATTTTAGTCCCCGTTATTGAGATTTATTTTTTTATTTTAGTTGGGGGTGCTATCGGCATTTTTCCCACCCTATTATTTATTGTCGTGACTGCAATTATCGGCTCTAAATTATTGCAAACTCAAGGGACATTAACCTTGCAACGCGCTCAATTGATGATGCAACAAGGACAAGTGCCTGCTGAACCATTATTGGAAGGTATTTTGATTATTGCCAGTGGTTTTTTATTGATTACACCGGGATTTTTCACAGACAGCATTGGGTTTTTATGTTTATTTCCGATGCCACGCCGTTTTATAGCTCGATGGATAGGTCGACGTATTCAAACGTATAGTATGGACGATGATATATCGGGGCAAGAAAATGCTCAAGCTCATAATTCAAAACGTAGTAAGCAGCCAAAATCGCATAAGCCTATCGTTATCGAAGGTGAATATAAACGTGAGGACGATTAGTTGTTTTATAGGTGGCTATGGCTAAAAATCATCAGTGATTAGGAGTGCAAGATTTATCTTGCCCGTGTTGCTAATTTTTTTCGCGCGTAGATAGACAAGCTTTTACGGTAGTCCTATAAAACATAGTGTTACTTGCAAAACAAGTTTTGCACTCCTGTATGAGGATTTACATCATTACCGCTTTCACTATTTAAACAACCAACTGTAGCTTCATGTTAAAAAATAATAGACGACGAATACAATATGAAATTTTTGCGCTACTGGAAGGTGAACATCGTGGAATGTGGGGGCGTTTATTTTATCTCCTCATTATTATGCTTATTTTAGCGAATACTTTCACCACAATGTTTTTCAGTATGGGCGCATTAAGTATTGCTTATGAAAAACCAGTGTTGTATTTTGAAATATTTTGCATCGTGATTTTTTCTTATGAATATGGTTTGCGTTTATGGAGTTGCACCGTATTGCCGCGTTATCGACACCCATTGCGTGGACGTTTACGTTTTATGCTAACACCGCTGGTCTTGATAGATTTACTTGTATTAATACCCTTTTATCTTCCTGTTTTTTATCCAGAATTTGTCATTGCTCACGGTCTAATTTTTGCCCGTTTATTCCGACTATTAAGATTTGTGCGCATTTTCAAATTAGTGCGCTATTCCCGTTCTGCGATGATTTTGGTTAATGTGTTTTATTCCAAACGAGAAGAATTGCTTATCACTATCATCATGGCGTTACTGGTTCTTATTGTCGTGTCGAACTTGGTATATTTAGTCGAACATAAAACCCAGCCCGATGTTTTTGGAACAGTGCCTGATGCGTTATGGTGGGGAATTGTGACTTTATCTACAGTAGGTTACGGTGATGTATACCCTATTACTGCATATGGTAAAATTTTAGGCGCAATCATGTCGGTATTGGGGATTGGTGTATTTGCATTGCCCGCTGGTATTTTAGCCGCAGGCTTTCAGGAAGAAATGCGTCGTCACACTCACATTGAGATACATGAATGCCCACATTGCCATAAACAAATACTACCTTCTGAATTAAGAACCCAATCATCTAAAAAAGAAGATGACAAACCATTCTTATAAATCAAAAAGGAGTGCTTGGTAATTTACCGTTTTATTTGAAGTCTAACCCAGTAAATTATCAAACATTTCCCTAAAACCAAATCACTTATTTTTTCGTAATCTTAAAGTTTCGCACTTCCAATGGAATACCCAAATAAGAGATAAACCCAATAGAACCTTTTTGCGCAAACTTATGGTTGGTTAAATCGGCTCTAATCAATTCAACCCCACTGGCTGATGCAACTAATTCAGTTTTTGTTAATTCAATTTTGACTGATTCCCAACTATCCGCAGGTAAAATATAGCGTGATTTGGCGAAAAAAGCGTGTTTCTTACCGATGCTAACTCCTGTGCGAATTTTAGAATCGGCGCGACAACCAATAGTGAAATATAAAACATCATTTTGCAAGTTTTCAGAAAAACCGAGTATAAACAAAGAACCATAGGTTTTATCATCTTTCTTTTTATACCAAGTGTGTAAATTAACTTCTGCTTCTACAATCACTTTGTCTTGCTTAGTCAAATCATAGGCTGCATTTTGCGTCCACAATTGACCTTTACCCTTGATTGCTAAATCACCGTCGGCATTAATCTGGAATGTGCGACAAACGTTACACTTCATTGCTGGAGAAAAATCTGGAAATGGAATATATTCATCGACTAAAATCGGCGCGGCTGAGAGATTAATCGAAATCAGTAAACCCGCTAAAAATGTCAGTAAACGCATGAGCTTATCCTTTTAAACGTGAGAGTAGCCAGTATTACTGTACTATAGAAAAATGAGTTTGGATAGCAGTCAAATCATGTTTAAATATTAAGCTTATGTTGCGAATGTTATACTGGCGACCTTGGCTGATTACCGAATAATCCCAACATTGGCTAACAGACACTCTTTTAACCTATATTTGAGTGACTCATAGTGTTTACAAGGAGAACCTTATGCAGCGTTTACTTTTATTGTGCGCTTTGTTTATTAGCCCATCACTTTATGCAGAAACTTTATTAGAATTATATGAACAAGCCTTTCAAAATGACCCTCAATTAAAAATCGCAGAATCCGAAGTACTTGCCAATCGTCAATTGAAGCCTCAAGCCCAAGCGTCTCTCGCACCACAATTAACCCTTGGAGGCGGTGCTTCAGAAAATATTAGCATGTCAGATTGGTTTACAGGTGATAATACTGAATCGACCAATGCCAATTATAATTTATCATTGAGCTACGCTTTATATCGACGTAATTTAAATATTGCGGTTGAGCAAACTGATTCAGTGGTTGCCCAAACTGTAGCGGCGTATCAAAGTTCAAAACAAGATTTAATGCTACGTTTAGCCAATGCGTTTTTTAATATTTTAGCCACAAAGGATAATGTGAATTTTGCTCGCAGCACTAAAGAAGCTTTTTATCGTCAATTAGACCAAGCCCAAAAACGCTTTGAAGTGGGTTTGATTGCGATTACTGATGTGCAAGAATCTCAAGCGGGTTATGATTTGGCGGTTGCAGATGAAATCTTGGCGTTGAATCAAGTTGATAATGCAATAGAAGCGTTACGCGAAATTACGGGAAGTTATCATCATTTAACTCAGACTTTGACCGAAGAAATGGATTTAGTTTCTCCAGACCCAGAAAATATTGATCAATGGACGACGATTGCTTTAGAAAATAATCCGCAACTGACGGCTGCCAAATATTCAATTGGAACTTCGCTGAAAGAGATTAAGAAACAACGTGCTGCGAATTTGCCCACCGTTGATTTAATCGCACAGCATAGCTATCGTGACCGTTTGCGCGGTGATGATGATTTATTCGGTTCTGCGACGGGGACTGATAATAGTATTGGGATTCAGTTTGGTTATTCATTGTTTGAAGGTGGCGGGATTCGGGCACGAGTACGTGAAGCACAGCAACGTCATACTCAAACATTAGATCAATTAACGCAAGTACAACGCACAGTTCAACGTCAAACTCGTAACGCATATTTAAATGTATTATCTAGCATCAGTCGGATTAATGCCACAAAACAAGCTTTAACTTCAACTGAGACGGCTTTAGAAGCGGTTCAAATTGGTTATGAAGTTGGCACAAGAACGTCTGTGGATGTGTTGAATGCTCGCCGTGATTTATTACAAGCGCAACGTAATTATGCCAGTTCGCGTTATGATTATGTGTTGAATACGCTAAACTTAAAACAAGCGGCTGGATTGATTAGTTTGGAAGATTTTGAAAAAATTAATCAGTGGTTAGTTGAAGATGTGGAAACGGAAGAGGTAGAAGAAATCGAAGCGGAAGATTCTGAACAGGAATAGTCTAATCTGAGAAATAAAGTTGAGCTGTAAAATCGATCATGGCAGCTCAAACTATTGATATAAAATCATTTTTGACAAATTTCAATACCACCATGACCAGACTGTTTTGCTTGATAAATACACTCATTGAGTTTGCCAAGTAAAGTATCAATATCAACTTCATTCTGATAATCACAAGCACCAATAGTCAAATTTAATTTAAGTAATTCATACATTGGCGTATGGCTAGATTGTTGTTTAATCCGTTCCAATACGCTACGTGGCTTACCATTATTAAAATTCCATAATACCATTAAAAATCTATCGCCGTCCCAGCGTGAAATCCAATCACCTTTACGAATACTCCCCATTGTTACTTCAGCGATATGCCTCAAACAGACATCACCGACTTGTCGCCCAAAGTTTTCATTAATATCAGAAAAGTTATCAATATCCAGCAAAGCAATCAATAATCTGCTGCTATCACGCGAAGCCCTTGCCATATCTTGGTGTAAGCGTTCCTCACCTGCTTGGCGATTCAGCGCACCTGTTAATGGATCTAGGTTTGTATCTTTGTCTTGAGTCCGTTTTAATAGGTCTAAATTTTGTGTAATATATTGAATGTGCTGCATTAATAAGCCAATATCGTCTTTGTTTTCAAGCGGCAAATAATGCAATGGCTGCTCATTATTTACATATTCATTCAATTGTTTAGAAATAAAAAAAATGGGTTTAAGTAACAGATATAAAAATAAAATATTGAGCAAGATAGTCACTATAGAAAATATGAATGGAATAAATAAAAATGTTGTAGATTGTCCGATTAATATAAAATAAGTAAAAACAGCCAATAAAGGTAATAATGAGGCTAACAACACAACTAACATGAGCTTAGACATGTAACTATATTTAAATAAAGGTATCTTGGTTAATATTGTATAAAATCCATATAATTGTGTGTTATTCATGATTTTTCTCTAAAATATGAAATAGAATGTAGATTAAATATTTTGAATATCTATTATGATAATAGTCCTCATTTATTGAAAATAACGCATATTTCTTACCAATATTGTAAAATTATCTCGCCAATATGAATTAAACAAATTTCCAAAAACGTTCCTAGCAAACCGAAAATGTGTGATTGATAGAAAGTTATATTATACGTCCCAAGATGTTAAATAATAATTTTCAAAAAAAAAGCCCCCGACTTGTACTTAAGCAAGGGACTTATTTATAAAGTAAAAATTGTCTTTGAAACCTGCAACTCATTTTAATTAACAAGTCAAAATAAGTTCAGGTGACGACAACATTGTTTTAAATCTTTAAATTTGTTTTGTATTTAACCATTCTAATATATAGTCTGCCACCGATTGCCACTCATTTTCTAACATCATCGCATGAGCTAAATTCTGGAAAATATGCCAATCCGCATGATAATGGTGTGCTGCTATTCGTGTATTTGAATGAGGGAAAAACACATCTTTGCCCGCACCTAAGACCAACATCGGTGTATCAGGTATGTCTGATGTAGGCGGTTTCCAATTAAGCATTTCAGTAACCGCTAATTGTGCTTCGCCATGCCAATGACTGGTAAACTTTTGTAGAATCTCATCGCTGACATCTTCACTAGAAAATAAAGTTTGTTTTATCATTTCAGGCGTTGCAAAAACAGGACTAATACCTTGTACTAAACCTAATTGCAGTAGCAAAAATGGGCTGCTCATTGCCATATAAAACATAGACATTGTTAAGCCTGCTGGCGGCACAGTATTCATCAAAATAGCGGCTGTTGAGGGGGATGATTCTATATATTTTTGTACAATCATACCACCCATAGAGTGTCCTACTAAAATAGGTGGTTTATCTAATTGTTCAGTAACAGACTGCACATCATCAATAAAGTCCTTCAATGTTGTTAGGCTAAGCTGTGTTTTACCCTCGCTTTCTCCATGACCACGCAAGCTAACGGCATAAGCGGGATACCCTTTTTTTGCGAAGTAAGGTAAAAAATATTCATCCCAACACCATGCACCAGCAAATGCACCGTGTACAAATAATAGAGGTGGTTTCTGAGAAGGTTTAGTAGGCAAATGACTTAAGATTTCTAACTTTGGCATATGATAAATGACTTTATAGGGATTATGAATAAAAGTTATCACAAGTATAAATGATAGTTTATTATATCTTGTTTTTGTAACAGAATCTTAGTTCATGTCCGTTCATTTGAAACCACTACGCTGTTTTTAAAATAAATCCCTAACTCAATCCCCGCTTGCTTTTAAATGCTTAGATGATCAATTTGGATAGAGAATTTAGTATATGACTATATAGTAATTTATACTTTACTATAGGACAATAAGAGGCTAAGCTATAATAACTTATCAACTAAGAGCTTACATTCACTAAATAATTTCATTTTAAATCAGTAAATAATGATATATTAATACTTGCTGTAATTTTAAATTATACAAAAATCTGCACAAAAAACTTAATACCGCAGCCACTAATGAATATTTTAATAAAAATTACAATCACTTAAGAAATAATAACTATAATAAAAATCTAATAAAAGAGGATGGACTGTCTACTGTTATTAATAAGACATAATCAAATCATCTCTCTGAAAAATATATACTTTTTAATTTTTAGATGGAAATTCCTATGTCAAATATGACCACTCAGTCTTTTGCATTAATGACGCATGATGATGATATTGAGCGTGCTTCTCGTTCTATGCGTGCGATGTCTCATCCATTGCGCCTAAAAATCCTTTGCACTTTGGGTGAAGATGAATATAGCGTGCAGGATATTGTCGGAAAAGTCGGCACTTCTCAAAGTAATATTTCTCAACATCTTGCGATTTTGCGTGATAAAGGTATTTTGGCATCCCGAAAAGATGCAAATCGTGTTTACTATCGTGTGAGCGATGCTCGAACTTTACGTTTGATTGGTATGATGCGCGAAGTGTTTTGTTCTTCATTTTGCGGCTAAGTTTTCTCAGAATTATTTTAGGAGGTTTGTATGACTGTTGAACGCATCGTGTTTATTATGGCGGGTTTTATGGTATTGCTATCTGTTGCCTTGACACATTTTGTCCATCCTTATTTTGTGTATTTGACGATTTTTGTTGGTCTTAATTTATTTCAGTCAGGTTTTACCCAATGGTGTCCATTAGTGACTATTTTGAAAAAACTAGGTATTCAATCTGAATCCCAACACTCAGCAAATTAAATCCTTGGTAGTGCTATAAGGACAGTACAGGAAGGCAAAATTTATTTTGTAAGTAATAATTTAGATTTTAATAATATTATCAATCGGTTAAATAACCATCAGCTTGTAGTCAATTTCATATTTATGAATGACATGAGATTTTGCCTTTCGGGATTTATCCAACAACCCAAGCAATTGACTGTAAAAGCACTAAAGCTGGTGGTATTACTAACATAAACACTTCAAAATTCTCCAAATTCCCACAAAACCTGAGCTTAAGTATGGAATCATATTTCCTATTGCCTGCTTGCTCATTATCTCTTCAGTTTCGATTTTACCTTTTCAACTATTCAATTCTTTGGAATTTATAATAATCAGCTATACTAATGTTTAAATAAGTTATTATTTTTCCTATATAATTGTGACTATAAAAAAGCTTGAGTGATAATAATGCGTTTATTACTAATAGAAGATGACAAATTACTTGGACATGGGATTCAAACGGGTTTACGCCAAGAAAACTGTATTGTTGACTGGCTGCAAGACGGGGTTTCGGGTGAACATGCTTGGCAATTAGAAACCTATGATGCGATTATTCTTGATTGGAATTTGCCTAAAAAAGATGGAATTAGCATCTTGAATACGATGCGCCATCAAGGTGATATAACCCCTGTTTTGCTTTTGACCGCACGTGATACGCTGGATGATAAAGTGGTTGGGCTTGATAGTGGCGCGGATGATTATCTGGTAAAACCATTTGATTTAGAAGAATTATTAGCACGATTAAGGGCTTTGATTCGGCGTAATCAAGGACGTGCAATCCCCCAAATTTATTATGCTGATTTATGCCTAGACCCCGCAGCACATACTTTAACTCAAGCTGATAATCCTGTTAAATTATCCAATAAAGAATTGTTAATTTTACAAATTTTGTTAGAAAATATCGGCAAAGTCATGTCACGTCAACAATTGGAAGACAGTTTATATGGCTGGAATGAAGAAATAGAAAGCAATGCAGTAGAAGTCTTTATCCATCATTTACGCAAAAAATTAGGCAAACAAATCATTTTAACCATTCGTGGCATCGGCTATACGATTCCAAAACTTTGAATTTTATGAATATCTCCATCACAAAACACCTATTAATTTTGGTATTAGCAGTTAGTTGCCTTTTTTGGGTCATCGTTGCAGGACAAACCTATTTTCATACCGAGCATGAAATCGCTGAAGTGTTTGATGCTAATCTTGCGCAAAATGCCAGAGCCTTGTATTCCTTGTTGCAAGATGAGTTAGATGATGGTGAGCATCGGAATATTGATGTTGATTTACCATTGATTGGACATCGTTATCAGCAAAAAATTGCCTTCCTTGTCCGCACTCATGATGGCAATCTTATCGCGCATTCTCCAAATTCACCTATTTTTCCGATGCCCACAGAACCCCCTCTTTTATATCAAAATTATGATGCAGGGGAACATTTATGGCGTATTTTTACTTTGAAAACAGATAAAGGCATTATCCAAATTGCTGAACAATATTTTATTCGACAGGAATTGATTCAAGAAATTACTTGGGGTGTGGCTTTTGTATTTATTATTAATTTGCCGATATTAGCTATTTTGATGGCGATGGTGATTCATCGTAGTTTGCGTCCATTACGGTCACTTGTTTCGGAAATTGCCCAACGCACGCCCGAACAATTGCAGCCGATTCAATTACATTCACTGCCGCCTGAAATTTCAACCGTGGTAAACGCACTTAATCAATTATTACAAAGACTTGCTTATACTTTGAATAATGAACGGCGTTTTACTTCTGATGCGTCGCATGAATTACGCACCCCTTTATCAGCATTGAAAATACAAGCGCAAGTTGCCCTTCGTGCTGAGACGGTGAAGGATAAGGATATTGCATTACGAGAGGTGGTGAAAGGCGTGGATAGAGCAACTCATTTGGTTGCCCAGTTGTTGATATTGGCAAGAATGGATGCGTCAAAAAATATGCAAACACAAGCCATTAATGTGAAAGAGGTGATATATCAAGTGATTTCTGATTTATCGCGTGTGGCATTGAGTAAGCAAATTGATTTGGGTGTGGAAATGAGCGCGGAAAATGCGATGATTCAAAGCCATGCAGAGGCTCTGTATACCTTATTGCGGAATTTGATTGATAACGCAATTTTGTATACGCCCGAACAAGGACAAGTTACTTTATATTTAAATCAGACTGAAAATAAGACATTTTTGACGGTGCAAGATAGCGGGATTGGTATTTCAATTGAACAACAACAGCAGGTGTTTGAGCGGTTTTATCGTGGGGAAAATAATGATAAACAAGGCAGTGGCTTAGGTTTGTCGATTGTCAAACGGATTGTTGATTTACATGATGCGCAGATTCAATTTAAACCTGTAGACCAAGGTTGTTGTATTGAAGTGTGTTTTTTTAGCTAATTTTTGATTTGGGTGTTATAAAAACATTTTATTTT
>JAYQWJ020000030.1:0-4656 GCA_035829175.2 Candidatus Albibeggiatoa psychrophila | reverse complement strand
GCCAAGGTTTATGGGGCGATTTAAATTAACTGGAACATGCTTTGTGTATAGAACCCCAACAGACTTACCGAAAAATCAAAATGTGACATCTCTCAAAAAATCCTATAAAATTATAAAATTTTGCTCTTACCAAAATAATGATGGAAAAGAATGCGATAGGTGACAGTTTAGAATTAGAGTAATACAGTAGGTTAATCACTCACTGATAATTGTTAATTTGTTCACCGATACTTGTTTAAAGTGAGGAAGTTGTATGCTTAAGGGACTTTATCAACCAAGTTTTGAAAAAGACAGTTGTGGCTTCGGCCTGATTGCACAAATGGATGGAAAACCCAGTCACTGGCTGGTGTCTACGGCTATTTTATCACTTACACATTTAACCCATCGTGGTGCGATTGCAGCGGATGGTAAAACGGGTGATGGCTGTGGATTATTATTGAAGAAACCTGATAGCTTCCTTAAAACCTTAGCCCAAGAATTAGGTTATGAATTAGCACCGCTTTACGCTGTTGGTATGGTGTTTTTAAGTCAGGATGACAGCATTGCAAAATATGCTCAAGACTTCTTAGCTAACGAACTGCAAAAGCAAGGACTTGAGGTCGTTGGCTGGCGTGATGTGCCTTTAAACAAAGACGCATGTGGCGAAGAGGCATTAAAAACCCTTCCTCATATTATGCAAATCTTCATCAATGCGCCTGAAGGTTTAAGCGAAGAAGATTTTGAACGCAAGCTTTATATCGCGCGTCGTAGCACTGAAAAATTCATTAAAGATAATGGGGATGATAAATCGTTTTACGTGCCCAGTTTATCCAGCCGTGTGATTAGCTATAAAGGCTTGGTCATGCCTAATCGCTTGCCTCAATTTTATAAAGATTTACATGATGACCGCTTTGAATCGGCTTTATGTGTCTATCACCAACGCTTTTCAACCAATACGTGGCCACAATGGTGGTTAGCACAGCCATTCCGTTATCTTGCGCACAATGGTGAAATTAACACCGTTCAAGGTAATCGAAACTGGGCAGTCGCTCGCTCACATAAATTTGTCAGCCCATTAATTGACATGAAAGACATCAGCCCATTGGTTTCAATGAGTGGCTCGGATTCATGTAGCTTAGACAATATGTTAGAAGTATTGATTTCAGGCGGTATGGACATCTTCCGTGCGATGCGTTTATTGATTCCACCTGCTTGGCAAAACGTCGATACCATGGATTCTGAATTACGCGCGTTTTACGAATATAGCGGAATGCACATGGAACCTTGGGACGGGCCTGCGGGTATCGTGTTGACTGACGGCCGTCATGCGGCATGTGTATTGGATAGAAATGGTTTACGTCCAGCACGTTATGTGGTTACTGCGGATAGACATATCACTTTAGCCTCAGAAGTCGGTGTTTATGATTACGATGACAAAGACGTGATTATGAAAGGTCGGCTCAAACCGGGAGACATGATTGCAGTCGATACCGAATCAGGTACATTGTTATTGCCAAAAGACGTAGAAAACATGCTAAAAAGTCGCCATCCGTACAAAAAATGGTTACGTAAAGGCGCGAAATTTTTAGAAGATGAATTCAACGACAATCATCCGTATTGTGCTGAATTAAATGAAAAACAGCTTTCAGTTCATCAAAAACAATATCAAGTCACCTTTGAAGAACGTGACCAAGTGCTCAGAGTATTAGCAGAAACGGGTCAAGAAACCACCGCATCAATGGGTGATGATACCCCACTTGCAGTGTTATCGCGTGGCATCCGCTCGCCTTATGATTATTTCCGTCAACAATTTGCTCAAGTGACCAACCCTGCAATTGATCCATTACGGGAAAAAATCGTGATGTCATTGCGTTCATGTTTCGGGCGTGAAATGAACATGTTTGACGAAACCCCGCAACATGCAGCACGGTTGGAAATCAGCTCGCCCGTTCTATCGCCTGACCAATTTACTCGTTTTCTCAATCTCAATGACCCTGCTTATGCCTGCGAAACCATCGATTTAAATTATCCAATCGAACAAGGTTTGCAAGCCGCGATTGAAGCCATGTGCAACACAGCAGTGGAAGCGGTTAAGAATGGTGCAGTGATTTTAGTTTTATCTGATAAGCAATTACGTGAAAATCATTTACCGATTCATGCAGCAATGGCAACGGGTGCAGTGCATCATCGTTTGATCGCTGAAGGGGTTCGTTGTGATGCAAATCTTGTGGTTGACACAGGGACTGCGCGTGATCCACATCATTTTGCAGTATTAATTGGTTACGGCGCGACTGCAATTTATCCTTATTTGGCTTATGAATGTGTATTAGATTTAATTGAAACTAAACAAATTCAAAATCCTGACAGCCATAAAGCCATCAAGAAATATCAGCAAGGGATTGATAAAGGCTTATACAAAATCATTTCGAAAATGGGTATTTCCACCATCACCAGCTATCGCGGCGCACAGTTATTCGAAGCGGTGGGCATGAGTAAAGACGTGGTGGATTTATGCTTTAAAGGCACAACCTGTCGGATTCAAGGCACACATTTCGAGAATTTCCAAGCCGATAGCATTGAGTTATACAATCGTGCATGGAGTCAGCGCAAACCGATTAACACGGGTGGTTTGTTCAAATATATTCACGGCGGCGAGTATCACGCTTATAATCCTGACGTGGTTAACACGATTCAAGATGCAGTGAAAACAGGTGATTACAACACTTATAAACAATTTGCTGATTTGGTTAACGGGCGTAAGCCGACTAATTTACGTGACATGTTTAAATTACGTGATGACGTAGAATCGATTGCTTTAGATGAAGTTGAACCAATCGAGAAGATTTTCAAACGTTTTGATAGCGCGGCAATGTCACTCGGCGCATTATCACCAGAAGCCCATGAATCCTTAGCAATTGCGATGAATCGTTTAGGCGGTCGTTCCAACTCGGGTGAAGGCGGTGAAGATGTGTCACGCTATGGCACAGAACGCATGTCTAAAATCAAGCAAGTTGCATCGGGGCGTTTTGGTGTCACTCCGCATTATTTAGTCAATGCAGAAGTGTTACAAATCAAAGTCGCACAAGGCGCAAAACCGGGTGAAGGCGGTCAATTACCGGGTGGCAAAGTCAACCAATTGATTGCAAAATTACGTTATGCCGTTCCGGGAGTCACTTTGATTTCGCCTCCGCCACATCATGATATTTACTCGATTGAAGATTTAGCCCAGTTGATTTTCGATTTAAAACAAGTCAATCCACAAGCCTTAGTCTCAGTGAAATTGGTTGCAGAAGCAGGCGTGGGCACAATTGCCGCAGGTGTTGCTAAAGCGTATGCCGACTTGATTACGATTGCAGGTTATGACGGTGGTACGGGTGCAAGTCCTTTAACTTCAGTCAAATACGCGGGCAGTCCTTGGGAATTAGGCTTAACCGAAACTCATCAAGTGTTACGCGCCAATAACTTGCGTGGCAAAGTACGCTTACAAACAGACGGCGGCTTAAAAACAGGTTTAGACGTGATTAAAGCAGCAATTTTCGGAGCGGAAAGCTTTGGTTTTGGGACTGCACCGATGGTCGCATTAGGTTGTAAATACTTAAGAATTTGCCATTTGAATAATTGTGCGACAGGTGTTGCAACGCAAAACAAAGTCTTACGTCGTGAACACTTCATTGGTTTACCTGAAATGGTGATGAATTACTTCACTTTCGTGGCAACTGAAGTGCGGGAATTATTGGCGAAATTAGGCGTGCGTAGTCTTGAAGAATTGATTGGACGCACGGATTTATTAGAACGAATTGAAGCCCAAACGGATAAACAAAGTCGTTTAGATTTAAGTGCATTGATTAGTGATGCGGGTGTTGCTGCGGATAAACCGATGTTTTGTACTGAGCCTTCGAATAAGCCATTTGATAAAGGCGAATTGGCAGAACAAATGGTACAAGACATGTTGCCTGCAATTGAAGCCAAATCAGGCGGCACATTCAGCTATGACGTGCGCAATATTCATCGTTCGATTGGTGCGCGTTTATCAGGAGAAATTGCCAAGCGTCACGGCAACTTGGGTATGGAAGAGCAGCCGATTGAGCTAAATTTAAAAGGTTCAGCAGGTCAAAGTTTAGGCGTGTGGAACGCAGGTGGTTTGCACATTTCAATTGAAGGCGATGCAAACGATTACGTGGGTAAAGGCATGGCTGGCGGTCAAATCGCAGTTTATCCACCCAAAGGCAGCCAATATAATAGCCGTGAATCTGCCATCATCGGTAACACTTGTTTATACGGTGCAACGGGCGGGAAATTCTACGCTGCGGGTATGGCGGGTGAACGTTTTGGCATTCGTAATTCAGGCGTTACCGCGATTGTTGAAGGTATCGGCGACCACGGTTGTGAATACATGACAGGCGGTGTGATTATCGTATTAGGTGAAACGGGCTTGAACTTCGGTGCAGGGATGACAGGTGGTTACGGCTTTATTCTTGATGAAAACCGTACTTTCGTTGACCGTTATAATCATGAGTTTTTAGACATTCATCGCATCACGCCAGACTTTATGCACGGACATTCTGATTACTTGACTCATCAAATTCAAGATTTTGTCAAAGCGACGGGCAGCGAATGGGGACAGGAATTGTTAGAAAACTTCAGCGATTACGTTGGAAAATTCTGGTTCGTGAAACC
>JAYQWJ020000029.1:0-5823 GCA_035829175.2 Candidatus Albibeggiatoa psychrophila | reverse complement strand
AGTTGAGCTTGAATTGGTAAAACCTGTTCGACATATTGATTTAAAGCGACTTGCAAAATAAATTTTGCACTCCTTCAATACGCAAAACCACTGTTTCACGCTTGTTTAGTTTGTCATCTTAAGCATCGTCCCCATAATATTTGCATTGCCTCATTCACTCACTATTGGAATAAGCGTATGTCCACAACCAATGCTTTAGCCCATGAAACCAGTCCTTATTTACAACAACATGCTGATAATCCTGTGCAATGGCATCCTTGGGGAGAAGAAGCGTTACAATTAGCAAAACAACAAAACAAACCGATTTTATTATCTATTGGCTATTCAGCTTGTCATTGGTGTCACGTCATGGCGCACGAATCATTTGAAGATGAACAAACTGCCGCTATCATGAATGAGCATTTCATTAACATCAAAGTTGACCGTGAAGAACGCCCTGATTTAGATAAGATTTACCAATTAGCCCACAATATGATTTCGCAAAAAGCAGGTGGTTGGCCGCTGACCATGTTTTTAACTCCTGATGAACACATTCCTTTTTTTGGCGGGACTTATTTTCCACCCGTAGCCCGTCACGGATTACCTGCATTCAATGAAATTTTGCAAAAAATCTCAGGTTTTTATCAGCAAGGTAAAGAGCAAATTCAACAACAAAGTGCTGCTTTAACCGCTGCTTTGCATCAATATGAACATTTCGTAAATGATGAAAAAGCCTCAATTTCAGCCGCGCCATTGCATGAAGCCATAGAGCAATTAACCGATAATTTTGACTCTGTACAAGGTGGTTTTGGAGGTGCACCGAAGTTTCCACATTTGACCAATTTAGAGTTTATATTTGACCATTATTGGACGATGCAGCAACAAGACAACGCGGATGTTCAAAGCTTAGAAATGGCATTATTTAGTTTGAAAAAGATGGTGTTAGGTGGTATTTACGATCAACTTGGTGGTGGCTTATGTCGTTATTCAGTAGATGAATTATGGATGATTCCTCACTTTGAAAAAATGCTGTATGACAATGGCCCTTTCCTTGTAGTTTGCAGCAAAGCCTACCAAATTTGCCAACTCACTGATCGAACAGAAGATGCTAAATTATTCAAACGCGTGATACAAGACAGTGCAGACTGGGTTATACGTGAAATGCAGTCGCCCGAAGGTGGATTTTATTCAACCTTAGATGCGGATTCTGAAGGCGAAGAAGGTAAATTTTACGCTTGGGAACGAGATGAAATTAAACAGTTATTGGATGCAGAAACTTATGAATTATTCGCTGCTCAGTTTGGTTTGAATTGGAAGCCTAATTTTGAAGGAAAATGGCATTTACACGGTTTTCGTGAACGTGTCGCGTTGGCTGAAAAATTTGAATTGCCAATTGAAACGGTTGATGAAAAAATAGATTATGCACGGGCTATTTTATTCCAACAACGTGAACAACGGATTCGTCCACATCGTGATGAAAAAGTATTAGTGTCATGGAATGGTTTGATGATTAAAGGTTTAGCCATGGCTGGACGGGTTCTAGGGCGTGATGACTATGTGCAAGCGGCTCAAAAATCAGTGGATTTCATTCAGCAAAGTATGTGGGAACAAGGTCGTTTAAAAGCCACTTATAAAGATGGCAAAGCCCGTTTAAATGCGTATTTAGATGATTATGCGTTTTTGCTAGATGGTCAATTAGAATTATTAAAAACCGATTGGCGCAATCAAGATTTAAGTTTTGCAATTCAATTGGCTGAGGTGTTATTAGCGGAATTTGCTGACCCAAAAACAGGCAGTTTTTATTTTACCGCTCACCGTCATGAAGCCTTGATTTCACGTCCAAAATCGTATGCTGATGAGTCGATGCCTAGCGGAAATGGGATTGCAGCTTTAGCATTACATCGCTTAGGTCATCTGTTGGTTGAAACCCGTTTTTACACCGCCTCTGAAAAAGTGTTAAATGCGGCTTGGGCACATATTCAGCAATTGCCTTATGCACATGGTGCGTTGTTGTTGGCGTTAAATGAGTTTATAAATCCGTGTCAAACCATTATTTTACGTGGTGAACCTGAGTTGGTCGCGCAATGGAAAACCGCTTATTTAGAGTTGGCTAAACCGCATCAAGTGTGCTTTGCGATTCCGAAACAACTCAAAGATGATATGCCAGTTGTGCGTCAGACGCAGGCAGATATTGTGGCTTATGTGTGTTCTGGGATGCAATGTGATGCACCGATTACGGATATTGAAACGTTTAAGCAGTGTTTGAAGGGATAGGGATTTGAGGATTAAATAACGCGTGTTTCACCGTAGAGACAAGGCATGCTTTGTCTCTACAATATTGACAATTTCCTGCTATTATTGTGTTGAATTAACGGTTTAACCACGTTGGCAATTCGGTGACATCATCCAGACAGATTAATGGATTACAACTGAGTAAACGTTGTTTTTCCTGCAAACCATAAGACACTGCAATGCTTGCCATACCTGCATTATTCGCCATTTCCAAATCAAATAAACTATCACCAATCATTACAGCTTGACTGACAACCGTGCTCAATTCTTCTAAAATTTCATATAACATCTGTGGATTGGGTTTTGATGTGGTTTCCTCAGCGCATCGAGTACTATGAAATAAACGGCGCAATCCTGTCGTATCTAAAGCCTCATTAAGACCGCGACGACCTTTACCTGTTGCAACCGCCATCAAATAACCCGCATCGTATAAATTTTGTAACACTTGCTCTGCGTTATGAAATAAAGGCGTTGGTTTTGCCATATTGGAAAAATAGTTTTCTCGATAAATTGTAACCGCTTGTTTTAACTGCATTGGGTTGCCATCAGAACATAAAGTTTCAAATCCTTCATACAAACCAAGACCAACAACTTGTCTAATGTCGTATGCAGTACGTGGTTGCAAACCAACTTCAGCAATTGCGCTATGAAAGCAGTCAACAATACGGGCTTGAGAGTCCATCAACGTCCCATCCCAATCAAAAATAAGCAACTTAAAAGCGTATGACATAAATAGCAGCATCCAAAAATGACGGTAGAAATCGGGCGATAGTTTAGCAGAAACTTTAATTGGGGATGATGATATTATCAATATGGTAATAGCGGCGACAACGCTTTAATAGAGATGTTGCAAGCTTTAAAATCAACTACTTACAAGTATGTTTTTAGAGTTAAAAAGATATTTTTAATAACTATATGATTTATAAAGGTGCATCAACTCTATTGATGATATAAAAACAGCTTAATCGGCTTTCTTCATTTCAATAAAAATCACAGTGGCAAATAACCAGAATGTAATCACTGATGCAAAGTAAATTAAATCACGAATATCAATGACACCTTTGCTAATGGCTTGGAAATGAGTCAAAAAGCTGAAAGAACTAATCGTTTGCACAATAATATGCGGCAGCCAACCGCTGAAGAAATCTAACACCAATGGAAAACCCGCTAAAATAAAGCCTAAACAGGCAACAACGCTTACCACAAAGGCAATGACTTGATTTTTAGTCAACGCGGACATGCACGAGCCAATCGCTAAAAAACCACCCGCCATCAGCAAGCTACCGATATAACTGGCAAAAATCACCAAATTATCAGGATTGCCTAAATAATTGACGCTAATCCACATTGGAAACGTTAAAACCAAGCTAATTGCGGTAAATGCCCACGCTGCAAAGAATTTACCCAATACCGCTTCTGTCGCCGTAATTGGCAAGGTAAGCAAGAGTTCAATCGAGCCACTTTTCCTTTCTTCAGCCCACAATCGCATCGCCAGTGCAGGAATTAAAAATAGGTATAACCACGGATGGAAATTAAAAAAGGGCACTAAATCCGCTTGACCACGACCAAAAAAATTACCGATATAAAAAGTAAAAATACCGCTTAAAAACAAGAAAATAATAATGAACACGTAAGCTATGGGCGTTGCAAAATAGCTGCTTAGTTCACGTTTGAATAAAACCCATGTATTCATAAAAAAACTCCTTGAAAATGCTGAGCAATGATTAATTGATTCTGTTGCTAGTCGTGGTGATGGTTCGGAAAACCTCGTCAAGCTGTCCCGTTTCGACCGATAAACCCAAGATTTCCCATTGTTTCTCATAAGCCATTTGGCTCACTTCAGCAACAATCGTTAAATTAGATTTGGGCTGTAAGCGATAGCTCAAAACCTCAGATTCATTAAGGGTTTCCAATTTATGTACATTTGGAATAGAAACTAAAATCTCACGCACCGCACTTGGATTGTCCATTTTTTTCAAGGTGATCGTGACTGCATTATGATTGACTGATTCCGATTCTAACTCGTTTGGCGTTCCATCGGCCAGCACTTTACCATTGGCAATAATAATCGCACGACTACAAACCGCATGAACTTCTTCTAAAATATGGGTTGATAAAATAATGACTTTTTCTTCAGCCATTTGGGTAATCAAACTGCGGACTTCATGTTTTTGATTTGGGTCTAAACCATCGGTGGGTTCGTCTAAAATTAACACTTCAGGGTCATGCAAAATCGCTTGGGCTAAACCAACACGGCGTTTAAAGCCTTTTGATAATGTTTCAATCGGTTGATAAAGCACGTTTTCTAAATTCACTCGTGACACGACATCATCAATCCGTTGCTGTTTTTGACTTGCCGATAAACCCCGAATATCACCAATAAAATTTAAAAAACTGAGGGGTGTCATATCAGGATACGCTGGCGCACCTTCGGGCAAATAACCAATTCGTCTTTTAACCTCTAAGGGTTGTTGCGTAATGTCAAAGCCATCGACACTGACTGTCCCTGAGGTTGGGGTTAAGAAGCCTGTAATCATCTTCATGGTGGTTGATTTTCCTGCACCATTTGGCCCAAGAAAGCCAAGCACTTCACCTTTTTTAACTTCAAATGAAATGTCGTCAACAGCGGTTAATAAACCAAATTCTTTGCGTAATCTTTGTATTTTTACTATGGTATCCATCATCCATTTCTGCTCATTATGTGATGTAAACGAAAACAATCAAACCTTTCGCTTGATAAGGATTTTGTGCGGTTTATGGGGTTATATGTTGAGAATTCAAGTATATTGATAGTGGCTTTTTATCGCTTTTCATCGCTTTTCAATAGACTCAATATCATAACGGTTTATTTTAATTTAAGGGTGCGTTCAGGCTGGTTAATAAGTTGTAGCAAATATTCCCCAATCTTGTACAAAGGTAAGACTTTATCCACATTAACATGTTCAATCGCCGCTTCAGGCATCGAGGCCGCCACTGCGGTTTTTGGGTCTTGCACAATGATGTATCCTCCCATTTTTTTAATTCTCTTTGCACCATCGCAGCCGTCGTTATTTGCACCCGTTAGAATAATCCCAATTAAGTTTTCTCGATAGGCATAAGTTGCCGTTTCAAACATGACATCAACTGAAGGACGTGCATATTTAACAGGCTGATCAATCGACAGGGAAAAAGTGCGATCTTCTTCAATCAACAAATGATATGCAGGCGGTGCAACATAAACCCAACCATCTAAGATTTTTTCTTTTTCATCCGCTTGTTTCACTTTTAATTGGCTGTGATGTTCTAAAATCCGAGATAAATAGCTATTTGAATGCGGGTGTAAGTGCTGAACAATAATAATTGGCAATGGGAAATCTTTGGGCAAAGGTGATAAAACCGCTGTCAATGCTTGAATACCGCCAGCAGATGAGCCAATCACCACAGCTTGATAGTTTTTTTTTGTTTTGTTATGCACGATAAAATAAATTAAATCTTTAAGATTATTGATGTGGAGAGATTATAGACAAATGTAGTCCGATTGGGAAATTAAGCTTGTAAACTCAAAATTATAAA
>JAYQWJ020000028.1:0-2232 GCA_035829175.2 Candidatus Albibeggiatoa psychrophila | reverse complement strand
CGGCTATTAAAAAAGGACTACAAATAAATCGCCCTCCCATAAAATTACCACCTATTTTAATAACATAAAATATTGTAATAAGGATAGATAAAGATAAAGGAAGTAATTTCCATTGCTTAAGTAATAATGGTAAGAAGATAGCAGAGACAAGTGTAATGATTGTTAATGGGTCTAATGTCCAATTAAAATATATATAAATTAGTCCTTGTTCCATCGCTTCTAAGCTAGATATGCCTGTATTGAGTTTTGCATACGCTGTATTTGGAAATAGTGAACCATAGTAAATAAGGGAAAATAATTCCCATAAAATTAAAGGTGTAAAGCCAATTATAATTTTTAAAAAAAAGTTATTATTCTTGTAAAGTATCCATAATAAGGGGAATATAAAAAATAAAATAGCATCTAAGCGTGTTAATGTCCCTAAAGCTGCTAATAATGCTAATAATAAAATTGTATCGTGATGGTCTCTATATAAATAAATAACAAAAAATGAGGCAATGATAACGTAAAGTAGTGGCTGCTCTAAACCTGATGCCGAAAAATCAATAAATGCTTTTGATAAAATCAATAATGTACAACTAAGAAAAGCATTAAAATATGAAGTAGCGATTTTAAATACAACAATAGAAACTGAAATCATCGTTAATAATATGGAAACATATAAACTAGTGAAGTAAATTTCATGCGTTACAAAATAAAAACCACTTAATAAAAATAGCCACAGTGGATTAGTATAAGATTGCACTCTTTCAGCAATATTCCAGCGCAATCCATAGCCATTAACAAAATTATCGATTGTTCTAAATGTAATATAAGCATCATCATTAATCCATGCAGTTTTAAATAATACGAGTACAAAAAAAACAATGAATAGAAACAACATAAAGTTTAAAAAATTGTTTTGATTAGCGTGCATTTATTATCAGAACCATATAAGTGTTTGTTTATTATATCTTGTGTGTAAATTGTTAGATATATTTTTGATGTAATGCAGCATCAAGTTGATTATGTTTCAAGATAAGCTTTTGTATTTCAATAGGTAATATCAAAGGGGGGGCTGTTGAAGCATTTTCTGTTACAATCGGGAGTGTATGCCAATTGAATTTTTGTGCTAATAATTGAATAGATGCTTCATAATGTTCTTGTACACCAACAGTATAATAACGCATTAAAATATTATCTAAAATTTGCTGTTGTGAGTTGGATAATTCTGTCGCATTAAAAGCCAGTTGTTCAACGTCTGTGTGCGGTGCGAGTAAAGTATAAATTTGACCATTAAAGAAATGTTTAAATAATTCATGTAATTCTGATTGTCTGGGATTCCCCGTACCTAATTGAGTATATATATCAGGCAACCTCCAGCCTAGTTCACGAATCATTCTGCCTGTTTGTCCACCACGACCAGAGTCTATATCTGCAATTGAAAGTACAAATTGATACAATGAAACAACCCGTTGCAGGGGATTACGCAATAAGCAAAAAGCTTGGAATGGATGCTGATGCTCAATCAATATAGGAATGAGGAAATGCGCACTATGCGACGCAATACATACATCTTGTTTTGGTAACGTTTGATAGAAAGCACTATACCAATCTAGTGAATCTCGATTTGCACCGTAGGTTTCCCATAGCTGATAATTTTGCTTTAATATAAAACGGAGAGAAGTGCCAGCAGTTTTGACAATATGATGGAAGATGATAATCATAATAAAAAAGAGGGAGCTAAACTCCCTCAGATATTCAAACGTTAGTGTTTACCACCCTCATTTATCATCTTAATTGAGGTTAATTCACCCGTATTTGGGTTAAGGATTTGATAAACCCCACTGATGTTGTCAGATTTTGCTGAAATATTAAAAGTAACAGATGCTCTTGGTGCACCACCTGTACTGCTAATAAGACCTTCTGCACCACCCTCCACATCTTTCACAGTCATTTGGTAGGTTGTGCCCGCTTTAATTACAACTGGCTCAGCATTTTGATCATTAATTTTGCTTGCAAGTCTACCGAGTGTAGGTACTAAACCTTTATCAACAAAAACAGCTACATTCCGAATGATGGCGTCGGAGTCACCAAAGTTAGAAATAAACATACGACTAGTGTAAGGTTGTCTGACAGGATTCTTTTCTGTCGAAGCTGTTGATGCAATAGTTACATATGGCACATCTAACACAGTACCGTCACGTTTGATACTACCTATAGAACTTGAGCTGTCCGACGCAGGCATGGCCG